>NZ_JAQMUE010000006.1 GCF_028330985.1 Roseofilum reptotaenium CS-1145
AACCCTTCCCTCTTTCCTGGTGCTGTGAGCGCTGTGGCACCACTCCGATTCCATCCCGAACTCGGCAGTGAAACACAGCAGCGGCGACGATACTTTGGGGGTCACCCTTGGGCAAAATAGCTCGGTGCCAGGTCCATTTTTTACAAAAGGTCTTTCTGATATATCAGTAAAGACCTTTTGTTATGTTAATACCTTGTTACTCCTATCCTTAAAGAATTATCCTGAAGGGGCGACAAGCAAGCTAGAAGACAGACTGCAAAAGGGAAATAGCCCTTAAGCTTTTCTGATAATGGGGGCGAGATTGAGGTGAAAACGACATCATTAATTCTACCTCATCGGCAAAATCTGCCAGAGAATCGAACCAAATTTTCCCAATAGGGTGAAATCTATGGGAATGGCTCGCTTCTGATAAATTAAACTTATCATAAATAAATTAACATGACCCCATTGACTGCGGTCAACGGCAATATAGAGAACTCCATCCGGCGAAAATGCTTGCTCTAGCCAGGCTTGGAAAATGGGAAACCCAATTTTAGTTACATCCCATTGAGGTCAAGATAAAAATCTGTGTAATTTTTTGATTCGGCTTCTGTCGTAAATCGGACTGGGAAAATTTTCGGTGAACTTCTCCAACCTGACCCAACGATGTTTTTGCACAAGCATGAGCAAGATGGAAAGCATCAGATATTCTAGAGGAGAAAAATATTGCTGGAGATAGTTTTAGTATAATGAAGGTAATTTTTTTATTGTTTTCAATAGGCTATGGTTGTTGACAATTCCTCGCCTATCTTTTTTTACCTCTTTCGTCTACTCCCCCCACGGGCGAAGCTTTTCAGTCTCCTTGTCGCCCCCTCAGAGAATTATCTTATTCTTCTCTAGAGAAGAATAAGATAGTCCAGGTTTCTTTTTTCAATCTTGGCTGAGTGTCAAAGATATTGATAGAAACCGGGTTTCTGGCTTAACACACGGTATCCCGGATAGCTTCTGCATCAATGGGTTTAATCAGATATAGACGCAGCATATCCCAGCCAATTCCAGCCATTAAGGGTAGTTTGCGGAAGAATTTGACAATTTTAGGGGCATTGCTCTTATCAATTGCTGCCAGCTCCATGTTGCGCTCTGAACAGCGATAAACCCGTGGGAAAAATTCTGGATGATCCACATTTAACATGACTGGGAAAGCCCGACCCGCTGTAGCATTGGTATTGCAAACTACAGTTTGGTCATACTCTCTAGCATCTAAACCAATCATTTCATAAAAGTCAGTGCGCTCATCTACAGTGAGGGAATGAGTAACAAAGACGGTGAGCAGGAAAAAGCGGGCCCAGAGTCGTCCTGTCCAGCTATCCCACATATGGCGCTGTGATCGCAATAGGGCTGTGAAAATATCCCCATGGCGGTTTTCATCCTGACACCAGCTTTCAAAGAACCGGAAGAGCGGATAAAACTGATATTCTGGGTGTTTCTCTAAATGACGGTAAACGGTGATGTAGCGCCAATAGCCAATTTTTTCCGACAGATAGACCGCATAGATAATCCATTCTGGCTTAAAAAATGTATAAGTGCGGTTTTTCGTCAGATAACCCAAATCCAGAGAGATCTTAAAATCACTCATGGCCTTATTCAGAAATCCAGCATGACGGGCTTCATCCCGCGCCATTAAATTAAAGATTTCTGATAATAGGGGCTTAGTGTCTTTGAGCTTACGGGAGAGTTCCTTAAAGAGCAAAAAGCCGGAGAATTCAGAAGTGCAGGAGCGCTCTAAGAAGTCTACAAATGTAGCGCGGGTTTTTTCATCAAGATGTTCCCAAGACTGGTCAAAGCTCTCATCCCGGACAAAGTGATGGCGGTTATAGTCCGCTTTCATTTCAGCCACCATAGCCCGAAGTTCAGCTTCTTGGCTAGAAATATCCATCGAGGCGATGGCCTCAAAATCAGTCGTATAAAACCGAGGGGTCAGCAGGGTTTCCTTGACTGGAGCTTTTACCCCTGGCTTGAGTTCTTCTATCGTCGGTTGTGAGAGCGTCTTAACCATAATCAGGTGCAAAATCAATTTATCGATACATCAGTTTATAACGAAGATAAGAATTGGTCGTCAATTCTCATAAAATATTTACATTGCTTTACGGTTCTTCTTTGTTGTATGCAAAAGTCCATAAAGAGAACGCTTGTTGATCTAGATTGGGATTGATCGATCGCTGAGAGGATCTGGGCACAAAGCTAACTGTAGGAGGGAGTTTGAGGCAGATGTTCAGGCTGCTTTTTCCCTTGGTTACAGCAAAAGGAGTCGAGGGATGTAGCGATCGACTGTACTCCTTACAGTATTAAGTTTTGAAAAAAAATCATCAATTTGAGTTTAATCGCTATAGAGTGATTAGAGTTGAAATTCCAAACAAAACCAACAGAGTCTACAACGTTATTACGAAGTTACTATGAGTCATTCTGAAACCTCCAACCTCCCTCCTACAGATTCTCGCGAACGGTTTAAAACCTGGGTGATGGGTTTACAAGAGAACATCTGTCAAGGACTAGAAAAGATTGATGGTCAAGCTAAATTTAAACAAGACCAGTGGGAAAGGGCCGAAGGAGGTGGCGGTCGTTCCAGAGTGATCCGAGACGGTCGAGTTTTTGAACAAGGTGGAGTGAACTTTTCCGAAGTTTGGGGAAAAGGACTACCCTCTTCTATCCTTACCCAACGTCCTGAAGCAGCAGGTCATCCCTTCTTTGCGACAGGAACATCAATGGTGTTGCACCCCCGTAACCCTTATGTTCCCACCGTTCACCTGAATTATCGCTACTTTGAAGCCGGCCCGGTTTGGTGGTTTGGCGGTGGTGTTGATTTAACTCCCTACTATCCGTTTACCGAAGATGCGATTCACTTCCATCAAACCATTAAGGATGCTTGCGATAAACACGATCCAGAATATTATCCTGCCTTCAAACGCTGGTGTGATGAATATTTCTACCTCAAGCATCGCCAAGAAGCTAGAGGTATTGGTGGAATTTTCTTTGATTACCAAGATGGTCGGGGACAACTCTATCGAGGCCCCAAACCTGAAGGAGAAGCCGCACAATATAGTCAAAAAGTTGGCGACACTTCTCATACTTGGGAAGAGATCTTTGCCTTTGTTCAAAGTTGTGGCAACTCCTTCCTTGATGCCTATCTTCCCATTATTGAGCGCAGACAAGAGATAGAAGCCGGAGAACACGAGCGCAATTTCCAACTTTATCGCCGTGGACGCTATGTAGAATTTAACCTTGTCTATGACCGAGGAACTATTTTTGGCTTACAAACGAATGGCCGTACTGAATCTATTCTGATGTCCTTACCTCCCCTGGTACGTTGGGAATATTGCTATAGTCCAGAAGCAGGCAGCCGAGAAGAAGAGCTTTATACCACGTTCCTAAAAGCCCAAGATTGGGTTAATTGGGAAAAAGAACCGGAATTAGTAGGTGCAAAATAGATCGGCCTTGATTCTATAGCTTTAATCAGCTTTAGAACCCTTGGATTTAAGGGTTATGACTCTCCTTCTGAACCACCGACGGATCTTTCGGTGGTTTCTTGTTTTTAGGTCATATAGCAGAGTTATCCCTGTTGTGTCACTCTGGGAAAACTTTTTTCTTGTCTTAACTTAATTCTAGGACTCTTAGAGAATTGGCGATCGCCATGAGCTAGTTCTAACTTGCTAGAATAAAATCCCATCAATCTCCTAATCCAGATGATTCAAGCCCTAACTCCATCCCTAAGCTTAGAGGAATTTCTGGAGCGTCCAGAAACCAAACCGGCTCTAGAATATCTCAACGGAACCATTCAGGAAAAACCGATGCCCCAAGGTGAACATAGTCGCTTACAATACAGGCTCTGTTTAGCGATTAATACAGTGGCAGAAACGGCTAAGGTTGCTTGTGCGTTTCCCGAACTGCGCTGTACCTTTGGGGGACGTTCTATGGTTCCCGATATTGCTGTCTTTCGCTGGGAAAGAATTCCCCGAACTGATAGCGGAAAAATTGCCAATCGTTTTGACCTTCATCCCGATTGGGCTATTGAAATTTTATCGCCTAACCAAAATCACTCTCAGGCCTTAGATAAATTATTGCATTGTTCGCAAGCAGGCACCAATCTGGGATGGCTAATTAATCCCGCAGAAGAAAGTACTTGGGTCATTCGAGAACATCAACGCATTGATTTATTTACGACTGACGCACAACTGCCTATTTTAGAAGGGATTGATCTACAGTTGAGTGTCTCAGAAATTCTCGGTTGGCTAATCCTCTAAAATCTATTCCCTATTCTCTAGCATGAAGCACTGGCAAAAAAATAGGGACGAACACTCTTCGTCCCTACTTCAATCAAAGTCTGATGAAATTAGCTTAAATCTTCTTCCACACGACCGTAGAAGATACCTTTGATTTTCACATCTACAGGCTCTTTGGCCCCTAAATCAGTATCCGAAGGTTGGACACTGACAAAAATTCCACCAAATTCTCCAGTGCTGGGGTCAACTTTCGTGACTTGTAAAGAAATCTCTCCTTCACCTACTTGAACCCGTTTCACATTAGCCAGGGTCAAATCGTCAGCATCTGCGCTAGAAGGTAAGGCAACGGCATTATCATAACCGGTTGCTACCCCTCTGGCTTTTGGATCGAGGAAGGTGGCTCCCCGATAGGAAGGAACCCGGAATTTACCTTCAAAATCAGTTGAGGTATTGATGCTATCTGTACTCGGTTGACTTTGAGCCAAGAGATTTTTGATAGTAAAGAAGAAGGGAACTTCTTCACCTCCAGGTAGGAGTACGGTAACAATTTGGAAATCAATTCCACCTTTTTCAGCAAAAGTCAGAGCTTTATCTGAATTAAAGGTCAGGTCTCCATAAACTTGAGTAAGGCTGGACGTTTTACGGGTAAGTACTTTACCGGGTACAAACTCAGCTTCTTTACGCTTGCTAGTGGCTTCTTCTTTAACAAAATAGTCATTAGGTTGCAAGCATAAATCAGTTAAGACGTAAGTCTTGCTGGAATCTAGGGGAATGGAACCTCTAGCGGTTTCTTCCAATTGGGGACAGTTATTCGCTAAACCTGTGTTTTTAATATCATCGTAGGTGTAGTCGCTGCCTACGGCTGGGCCTTCACTACAGGCGGTAATCAGACTCAAACACAAGGCTAAGATGACAGAAATAAAAGCGCGGTATTTCATAGTTGAGTTGTTAGCGTTGACCAAATGTGTTTTCCTCCAACGGAGTCGTGCTGCTCCGCAACTAAGAACGGATGGCTTAGGGTGGGGGAGCAGCAAAACTCTTTTAACCATAATTTCATAAAATGGTACGGCTAAGATCCCGTTAAGTTGCTTCAGTGAGCAGAGGGCTGGTTTAATCGTTGATAGACGGTGGCTAACCCGTGGCGATCGCCAACATTCCCTGGAAAGAGGACGACGGGTAAGTTGGGGAATCGGGGATGATCGATGGGAGTACGCACGATAGAACATCCTGGCAGAATTTGGCCCAGCAAACGAGCCGATCGCAGAGCCAACCCGTGACTAAGGACATCGTTCGAGGTAATTCCGCCTTTACTAATTAAATAGCCGATGTCTTCCGGTAAGTTCTGAACTACACTCATTAGGACGTGGGATACCTGTTTGCCAAAGTCGAGCCGCGCTTGAATGGTGGGAAAGGTGAGTTCTTGGCGGGAGGTGTAGATAACGGGGGTTATGCCTTGGCTGTGGATGTCTTGAACTTGGCTTAAAATGCTTTCTATGAGGTCTTCTTGACTATTTGGGTCATTTTTGAGTAAATGGCTCACATCGACTTCTATACCGCTAATTTCTGGCTCTTCCAGCAGTTGGGAGAGTTGTTCTGTGGTTTTTTGCACATGGGAACCGACTAAAATTATGCCTGGTTTGCCTTCGCGCACATATTGATTCATGTGTTCAGCCATGACGGGTTGGGAAGGCAGTTGAGCAAGGGAGGTAAGAATACTGGCAGCGCTACGGAGGAGGAAACGTTTGCCATGGGAACTAGCTCGCAATAGGTCACCAGCAAACCAGTCTAGATCGACTTGATGTTCTGCGTCTACGACTCCACATTGATTATTACTGAGGGTCATCAAGCGATCAAAGCTGCCTTCGCGAATGTCTTCGAGTAGAAACCGTTGGACGCGATCGCTGCTAATTTGACCTTGGGTTTTCTGGGCAACATAATCGGGAAGATAGGAGTGGGAGTAACCAAAGACGGAATCTTTGGCAAATTCGGTTTCATGGACGGGGGTTGGGGTTCCGTCGATCATCAGATAATGGATACTATCGCGGGTGATCCGTCCGCCTTCAAAGAACGCAGGAATGAGAAAATGGGCATCAAAGGGACCGAGTTCGGAGGCGATCGCATCGGTTTCAATGGGATAATGGCCCCGCAGCGTGGAGTCCGAGCGACTGACGACTAAGAAGTTTTCGATCTGTTCTGCGGCGATCGCCTGTTTTAGATTTTGGCACACTTCCAGCGTCACCTGCTGCGCTTCTTCTGGAGTTAGCGCTCTCGTATTCGTCAAAATAAATACGATTGGCGAATCATCCGTTAAACCAAACCGCAGGGTTTCCACATCCCACTGCATCAGCAACAAACAACTATGTACCGTTTGTGAGCCGGTGGGATCGTCGTCAAGAACAATAATTTTCGGTTGGGTACTCATGGGTTTGGATAGAGCAAGAACTCATGAAATTATACCAAATTCTGTTCTCTCCTTATGTTAATTTATTGATTTTCTTCTCGTTCTTCTAGCGAGTTTGCTCTATGCTCAGAAGCGTAAAAATTGAGAATTTTCGTGGCTTGCAATCTTTAGATCTGCAAGATCTCGGTCGTTTAAATCTGCTCGTAGGAGCAAATAATTGCGGTAAAACCTCTATCTTAGAAGCAATACAACTCCTTTGTTCAAGAAATAGTCTTGAGTCGATACGAGATGCTATGATAAGACGAGGCGAATGTTTTTTTGAACAACAAAATCAGTCTCTTAACCTTGATATCCGTCACTTATTTTATCGTCATCTAATTGATCCAAATCTTGAACTTAAAATATCAGGAATCAATAATGATGTTTGTGAAACAGTCATTGCAACAATAATTTTTGATTCCGATCGATTTCAATATTTAACAAACTTTAGAGATCGAACCTTTGAATACATCGATCCTGATGCAGATATTTTCGATGAGTTGAGTCTGGTGATAACCTGGAAAAAAGGAGAAATGATAAAAGACTGGGAAAAAGAAGAGTATCTTGATAACTTCCGTTTTCCCTTATCTATTGATGAAACAATCCCTGATGATTTAATCCTGAAATTTCTCAGGTATGGTAAATCCCAGAAAAAAACCGAAGGTCGAACAAATTTCATCGGATCATCTTCACTCAGTTCAGACAAAATGATTGAGTTGTTTAATAATATTGTTTTAACATCAGAAGAGCAACCTGTATACCAAGCCCTTCAAACTATTGAGCCTAAATTTGAGCGAATTGCTGTATCCTCTCAGTCAACTCCGTTTTTGCAATCGCGAGAGGGCTTCCTCGTGCGTCTTTCCGATCGCGATCGCCCCGTTCCCATTGGTAGTCTGGGAGATGGCATCTGGCGCATGTTAGGACTCGCCTTAGCTATTGTCAATACCAGAGATGGATTTTTATTCATTGATGAAATCGATACCGGTTTGCATTACACAGCTATGGCGGATATGTGGAAATTAGTCTGGGAAACCGCTAAACGCTTAAATGTACAAGTGTTTGCCACTACCCATAGCAGTGACTGCTGGCGCAGTTTAGCCACCATCGCTAGTGAAGAGGATGCCGCAGAAGAGGGTATTAGAATCCACCGCATCGAACGGGATAAGCCTCAAAGTATTGTCTTTAGCAAAAAGGAAATCGCGATCGCAGCGACTCAAGATATTGAGGTTCGTTAGCTATGGCAAATCAACAGAAACCTAATCCAAAAAAATTGATAGTTGAGGGAAAAGAAGACCTCAGAGTTATACCCGAATTGATAGAAGCTCATAGAGTAATTTGGGAACCCATTAAGAATGAACCAGTAGTGGAGATTATCGTCGCTGATGGAGATAAAAAGATTAACCAAGATACTATCTCTACTCGGTTAAAAGAATCTGGATTAACTGCCCTAGGAATAATCATAGATGCAGATCGGGATTTAGAGGCACGCTGGAGGAGTATTAGAAACTTTTGCTTACCCAGTATTCCCGATATTCCCGAACACCTCCCCACCTCTGGACTTATTCATATCACGCCTAAGAACATTCGATTTGGAATTTGGATTATGCCAGATAACCAAACGCAAGGGATGTTAGAACCCACATTCCGCACGACAAAGTGTAGCATAGATAATGAGACCAAGTGGAGGGAATATTTACCCGGAAAAAAACTGGAGAAAAACGAGAAACCATAGGAAAATAGAAGTGATTGTATGGCTCAAAGCCTGGTCAGTGTCT
>NZ_JAQMUE010000007.1 GCF_028330985.1 Roseofilum reptotaenium CS-1145
AATATTTGCCCGGAAAAAAACTGGAGAAGAAGGAGAAACCAGAGGAAAATAGAGGTGATTGTATGCCTCAAAGCCCGGTCAGTGTCTAGAATATCCAGTGAAGGGTAATTGATGACTAAAAATGCCCATCACCGGATGTAGGTAAAGTAAAAATGCTACCATAAGGACAAGGATTCAATAGCAATGAGGGTCAGACTATTTCGGATAGCAAATAATATCTTTGACTCGAAGCGGGAAAGAATTTGAGTAGATGTAAACGTTCTTCAGTCAGATTAGAAACCTGTGCCTTTCCCGATTGAAAAAACCAGTGAATTGACTGAAAACACTGGAAAATCCAACGGAGAGTGGGTCGATGAGTTGGGCGACCTAATTGATTTTTTACTGTGGATTGAGTCCGGGTTAAACTGTGGCGTAGTTGACGTTGACCCAAGGTATAAATCAGTAAACACAAACCCATGATTAACCCCAAAGCTTCGATGGGGTGAGCCGATTTGAGAAAGACACTATCGGTTAAGAAATAGGGGTCTTTCAGAAACCTAAACCCCCGTTCTACTGATTGTTGTCCTTTATATTGAGAGAACATATCCTCAGCAGTGAGTTGGTTTTCATCAGTGATATTTGTTGCCAGAATGAAGCGACCAGCTTGCTTCTTATCGGGCTGAATTTTAACCTGGCTTGCCGTAACTTTACCCTCAACTTTATAACTGACATTGCCTTCAGATTTATCGGAGACTTCCAGGATTTTAATTGATTTCAGTTCGTGATATTTGGATTTCTTGAGCAGTTTGTCTGCTGCTCGTTTGACATCGGGGATACAAGCAAATCTTTGACGGCTTAACTCCACTAGGGCTTTCTGAGCTTCACCATGTACTGTGCCGATTTCTAATTCATAGATTTTCACCGCTTCGATAGCCACAGATACGAAAGTTTCGTTGATTCCTCTTTGGTACAGTTAGTCTAAGACTCTTCCCAATCTATCGTCATTAAAATATTCTACTTTCGCTCCCGGTCCAATTAAATGCTCTATGGCTTTTCCTTGAAAGAATTGGCTAAATAAATATAAAGGAGATGAGACTAATCCTAATCCATTTAATATCATCTCTTTTACCACTTGAGGTGAGTTACCAACGTTTCATCGAATGGATACCCTCATCTCTAGTCCCTTTATGCGCTTATCTCGACAGTTGTTTTGGAGCTGCACGGGCATTAGCTTTATTGATGCCACCCGCTTAAAAGTCTGCCCCTCTCGTCGTATTAATCGTCATCGAGTCTTCAAAAATTTAGCCGCTCGAGGTAAAACCTCTATGGGTTGGTTCTACGGATTTAAGCTTCATTTGGTGGTCAGTATCCGGCGAGCTACTCAATGCTCAACTAACCCCAGGTAATACGGATGACTGTAAACCGGTAGAAGGGCTATTGAGCTACCTCCAGGGTAAAGTATTTGCCGATAGAGGCTATGTGAGCAAAAAACTCGCCCAACAACTGCGGCAAAATTTTGACATCCAGTTTTTTGCTAAACCCCGATGTAATATGAAGAATCAATTAATGCGTCTGACTGATAAACTCCTCAGCGGCAAGCACTCCATTGTGGAAACGGTGATTGACCAACTCAAGAACATTTCTCAAATCGAACACTCTCGTCACCGTAGTCCGGTGAACTGCTTTGTCAACATTATTTGTGGATTGATTGCTTATTGCCATCAAGCGAAGAAGCCTCGACTTCATTTAGAGTGGGCTTTGCCCCCTTCTGCTTAACTCGAACTCAGGTTATTACTAGGATCTTGGGCAATCCATCATAACCCCGGTTCTTGTTCCTAGATTGGGCGTAGCTGGATTTGCGTAATCCATTTGACCTACGGTAACCAGGGATATTGGCGGAAATCAGGAGATCTCTTCTCTAAAAAGGCTTGTTTGCCTTCTGCACCTTCCTCTGTCATGTAATAGAGTAGGGTCGCATTCCCCGCAAGTTCCTGTAGGCCGGCTTGGCCGTCACAGTCGGCATTAAAAGCCGCTTTTAAGCAGCGAATGGCAATCGGACTTTTTTGTAAAATTTCTTGCGCCCATTGAATACCTTCTACTTCTAATTGTTCTACCGGAACCATATGATTAACTAAACCCATGTCTAGGGCTTGTTGGGCCGTATACTGGCGACAGAGAAACCAGATTTCCCGTGCTTTTTTTTGACCGACAATACGCGCTAAATAACTGGCTCCAAACCCCCCGTCAAAGCTACCGACTTTCGGCCCCGTTTGCCCAAAAATGGCATTATCAGCCGCCAGAGTTAGATCGCAGATTAGGTGTAATACATGACCACCCCCGATCGCATATCCAGCCACTAATGCAATTACCACTTTAGGCATCGACCGGATTAATCGCTGTAAATCGAGTACATTGAGACGAGGCACTCCTGAATCATCTACATATCCCGCTGTGCCTCGGACGCTCTGGTCTCCACCAGAACAAAACGCATATTTCCCATCCGTATGGGGGCCAGCCCCTGTCAACAAGACTACCCCAATTTGAGCATCTTCTCTTGCGTCGCAAAAAGCCTCATAGAGTTCAAATACAGTTTTGGGACGAAAAGCGTTGCGTTTATGGGGACGGTTAATGGTAATTTTGGCGATACCATCAGTTTTGTGATAGAGAATATCTTCGTAAGTTTTGACGCTTTCCCAGTTAACAGTCATAAATGCGATCGCACCTTATAATCAAGACTTAAGGATTTTACCTCATTCCTTAACCCATTCATGTGGACGACAGCGAGTCGTTGTAGTTGTGGTAGACAATAACTTTACTATACAAGCCCCCCACCTAGTTTTGACAGGGCTGTTTTTGAGCAAGCTTGCTCTCTATTGTTTTATAATCGCCAGAAATCACTCTCAAACAACCCTGCCGGATTTTGGCAAAGGTATTGAAAATGAAAACAGGGTTTCTAAAACTTCATCGGGGGAATGATAGCCTAAACCATAACAAGCACGGTTACGCCAGATAATGGCTGGAAGATGTCCCACAGGTGCAGAGAGGGAAAACCTGAGTTGATCCATACTTAACCATTTTGACTGAATGCGCCAGCCAATGCGATCGCAAAATACCTCATAATGGCGATCGCACTCTTCCCAAATCCACTCCTGTACCCCAAACCCAAACCGACCTTCGCTATACTCATACCACAGCCTATCCAATGTCTCCATGTCTATCTTCGGCAGCGCCTCTATCTCCTCCAGTGCTAGATCGTCCCCTTCCTCATATCCTACCAGCGCCAACAACAATAACCAGGTATACTCATTCGCCTCTTGCCAACTCCCTGCCTCCAGTAACGACACCAGATGACTATAGTCCATCCCCACCTCAGATGGCCAATGATTTGGCTCTGAATCCCCCTTTAACTTTCGCAATTCAAACAAAACCTCATACAAGAGGTTTCTCAACTCTTCTCGCTCCTGAGCCGCAATTTCTAGTTGCTGTTGTAACCCAGTTTGTTCCGTTTCCTCCTCTGGTAATACCATCGACTCATCAATCCAAATCGAACCATTTTCCAACTGCTTCCCTATCAGCCTTCCCTGTTTCCACCAGCGCCAAGCCGTCTTATAGGAAACCCCCATCTGTTGAGCATAATTCGATAATGTTATTTGCCGTTCTTGTTCCACAACCCAAGGTCAAAATCTTTAACTGGCAGGATGTACCACACGAATCAACTGACTGCTTAAGTCTTCTGCTGGGGCGATCGCATCATTAATCCGAATTGCCATACGAAAACGATCCATATCATTAGTACAAACAATAATACCGCAATGGCTGGGATTTGCACGGTGTAATTGAATAAAATCTTGGCGATTTAGAGTCAATACTGCACGGTTATTACGAATCGCGAAATCTAACACCTGATCGTCAGGTATTCCCAAGTTAGCATTTCCTGCGTCTTGTACAGTCAATACATTATGTTCCATCATCCGGAGTCGCTCGCTGACTTGTCGAGGAAATTGTTCGTCAGCATATAAACGAGCCATCAAGCAACCTCATTATTCCTGTGAATTGATGCGGCAATTTCTTCCGGATAAGCATCCGCATAAGCCCAAGCATTGACCAAATCAGCCGCCGTAATATGAGGATAGTCTTGCAAAAGTTGGGCTTCATCAATACCCAGTTGCTGGGCTTCAACCAATAGCCAAACAGCGATTCGAGTTCCAGCGATACAAGATTCTCCACCACAAACCCCAGGGGTTTTCGTGATGCCTTTGCCACTGAGACGGAGACTTTGGGTTAACCGCTGAACCATGGCTGCTTTTTCAGCAAGCGATAGAGTCAGCAGTTGCTCTTCTAGTTCTTTGCTAGTCATGGACGATAGCAATAGTGAGAGGGTAATTCAATTTTAGGCTAACTGGCCTCACTTTGACTTCCCGTGACCGCCGAAACGGATGCCAATAAAGACATCGTAGAGGAAACTCCCAAAACTCTGTTTTTCGAGAAGTCCGAGGGTTTGGGTGCAGCCTTTGCGGTCTAATAGAGGTTTCATCACCTGATAGGTTTTTTCATAGTAGTACCAGGGAATGGAGGGCCAAAGATGATGCACGAGATGATAGTTTTGCCCGAAAATTAACAGATTCAGGATGGGACTCGGATAAACTCTGGCGTTTTTCCAACGAGCGGTTTCATGGAAGGGACGATGGGGAAGATAGTCGAAGAATAAGCCTAGGGCTAAACCAACAATACCACTAGGAACAAACCAAAAGTTGAGGATATAGCTCAGGAAACCCCAATGATAGGCGGCAGCAACGATCGCCACCAAAAATAAACGGCTGAGAAACCATTCGAGTAGCTCATTATTTTTCCAGAGTTTGCGCCGGAAAAAGTAGATTTCGTGGTAGAAAAAGCGGGCGTTGATTAACCAGAGCGGGCCCCCTGTAGAGACGAAGTGATCGGGGTCGTTTTCGGGGTCGTTGACGTTGGCGTGATGCTCAATGTGGACGCGGGTAAAGACCGGAAAGGCAAAACCAAGCATCAGAGCGCTACCATGGCCGAGAATGGCGTTCAGCAGGCGATCGCGGTGTGCAGCCTTATGGGAGGCATCATGAATAATAGTGCCGGCTAAATGCAACGCCAAGATACTCTCGATAAACGAGAGCCAATGGGGTAAACCTGCCCACCAATATCCCCACACTGACAGCCCAATTAAGATTAGAGCTGCCAAGAACATGATCACATTGAGATTGAAAAACGTCTCAGGTGGATGAAGCAACTCTTTGGGAACGGTCAGGGGTCTCTGTGCCTCCGACACCATCATGCGATTCGGTACTCCTTCGTTTAACTGGTACAAATAAGCCTTTGGGTAGTATAGAGGATGAGGGGGAAATAATAAAGTTTTGTAACATCAACTCATTTAATGAAACTGGGCGGGTATACCTCGATCGCCTTTATCTTAGGAACAGAGCATCAAAATGGATCTATGATGATGAGCTTCTGGTTGTTCCTATTGCCGAGTGTATTCCTAACTTGGGGAAGTAGAGATCGCCTCTGGCAAGCCTATGCCCTCCGTCCCACTGAAGTTTCTATCCTAGAGACTCAAGAATCGGAGAGTTCTGGATGGTTAGTTAAGCAAGGAGGGTTTTCCCAACCCGGTTTAACCCGCTTTACTCCCGCTAATTTTGGCTCTCAACGACTCAATGAGCATTTGGGTTGGTATTTGTATCAAGTCGCCTTATATGGGCCGCCTGATGTTCTGATTGTGGGCAGTTCTCGCGCCCTGCAAGGGGTCGATCCGTTAGCCTTGCGCAAAGCTATAGGAGAGGGACAGCAGGGAGAGTTAAGCATTTATAATTTCGGCATTAATGGCGCAACGGTCCAAGTGGTGGATTTGTTAATCCGGGAAATTCTCACCTCCGATCAACTTCCCCGTCTCATTCTCTGGGCAGATGGAGTCCGAGCATTTAATAGTGGTCGTTCAGACCGTACCTATCAATCGATTATTGAATCTGAAGGGTATCAACTGCTCTTAGAGGGAGTACGCCCTAGTGTTCCCTTACTTTGGCCAGATGCCGAGCAGTGTTATGACATTCCGATACCTTTTGCCAGTTCAGAGCCATCGGTCTCATTAATTTCTAGTGTCCTGAGTTCTCCTTGTCTATTACCCCCAGTTTCCCAACGCCATCAAGCCTCGATCTGGGAAAAAGCATTAGCCACCATTCAGGCAAATCGCACGTTGAGTGATTTAACGCCTTTGGGGTTTTTACCGGTTGAGCAAGTTTTTAATCCCCAAACCTACTATACCCGGTATCCCCGCATCGCTGGACAGTTTGACGGGGACTATAGTGGATTCTATCTTCAGGGAGAACAGGCGATCGCCCTTTCCCAACTGCTCGCCTATACCCAAAGACGGCAGATTCCGTTAATATTTGTCAATCTTCCCCTAACTGGGGACTATCTCGATCCGGTACGTCTGGCTTATGAACAAGAGTTTCATCAGGAACTCAATGGGTGGGTCAATCATCAACGCTTAATGATGGTCAATCTGGTTAGCCCAGAATTAGAGAACCTCAAGAATCCCAAGTATTTTGCCGATCCGAGCCATATTAATCAATGGGGGGCGATCGCCGTTGCCCGTGAATTAGCCAAACATGCTAACATTCCTTGGCCAAAACCTAAATCTAGGATGGAGACTGCCAGGTAACTATGAATATGAAATCGAGTAGTCCAGTCTACTGGTTATTTGTATTTAGCCTCCTAGGGGCTGCTATCCTCTGGATATTGAGAGGAGTCGGTCTGTTGACGTTTATTCCTGGAGGAATTATTATTCTTCTGATCTGGACGGCGATCGCTGCCGGGATTCTCCAATTGAGCATTACCCGTTTCTAGAATCTTGTTACAAAACTTGATAATTTGAGGTCATTTACGCTATAATTCTCTATCGGCATAAATAAGCATATATTCCTAAACAAGATGAACACCTCTTCTACTGTTGCCTTAGCTACCCAAAAAAAATCTGCATCCACCTCCATTCAAGCTAAGGAATCCTGGAAAAGGATGCAAAATTTGTATCAAGCGGATCAACAAGTTAAGTACCTGCACTTAGAAGCTGAAGTGGAATGCCTATTGCAAAAAATTCAACTGATGGCTCAGAAATAAACCATCCCCCTAAATCACCACAGATTTCTGTCGACAGAACTTAAGCAATGCAAGCTTTTGCCTATTGCTAGAGTCCAAAGCGTTATACTTTCTCAGGTAGCCCAAAGCACTGTAAATCAACTGCTACCTGAGAAAAACCATGAGTTTATCATTACCCCATTTGATCCTAATAACGTGGAGTTCCCTATGGCGTAACCCCTTGAGATCGGGGTTAACTTTGGTGGGAGTATTCATGGGTGTCTTTGCCGTTGATGCCACGTTGAAAGTCGGTACAATCTCTAGAGCCATCATGGAAGAAGAGTTAGCCCAGCGAGAACCTCCACAGGTAGAAATTTGGAAATGGGGAATGACTTCAGAGGATGTGACGTTTCTGGAGAAACAGTTAACTGGAGTAGAGGCGATCGCGACTAAACAGTATATCAATTGGAGAAGTCAAGTTTTCTTTGAAGACAAACAAGCTGAGGCAGAAGTTGTCGCGGTATCCGAGCATTTGCTCGCCACAGCCGGGCGAAGAATCATTCAGGGACGAGCTTTTTCCTCCAGAGAGTTTACTGAATTTCGTTCCGTTGCCATTATTGATGAATTTATGGCACAGCAGCTCTTTAAAGATCGAGATCCCCTTCATCAACGCATATATATTCATGGTAGACCCTATATCATTATTGGTATAGTTGCGAATTTTCCAGCCGATGGAGAGCGACAAGGACTCGTATTAGTGCCTTCTACTCTCTATTATGCTCTGACCGGTTCTCGGATAATCCCTAATATCCTAATTCGTCCCCAAAACATAGAAGATCTTGAGGAGCTAGAACAGCAGATTAACACTTTAGTTGAGCAGAGATTTCCCCAACAACGGTTTTGGGTAGGGACGAATATAGATGAAATCTTGGAACAACAAACTACCTTAAAATTAGCATCCCAAGGATTAGCATTAGTGGGATTAATTGCTTTATTCGTGGGGGGGGTAGGTATCGCCAATATTAGCATTGCCTCGGTGATAGAAAGAACCGCCGAGATTGGGCTGCGTTTAGCGATCGGTGCAACAGAGCGGGATATTTTATGTCAATTTATTCTAGAAGCCACACTGCTGAGTTTAGTGGGTGGGGTAATGGCGATCATAACCGTTCACAGTTTAACCCTGATTGTTGCCGATCAATTTAACTTACCCTACCGCTTTGATCCCCAAGTCGCTGGATTTTCCCTTAGTGCAGCTCTAGTTGTCGGTATGGGAGCCGGTTTTTTCCCAGCTTGGCAAGCAAGTCAACTCGATCCTGTCAAAGCTCTACGAGCTTAATTGAGCTTTGACTTGACTTTAAACTAACAATCGATAACAATAGAAGATCGGAGTGCTTAATCAGATTGCTGAAAGACTCCTGGAAGCGGAACTGGCGGAATTGGTAGACGCGCTAGATTCAGGTTCTAGTGTCCGCAAGGACTTCGGGGTTCAAGTCCCCGGTTCCGCATAACCTTATAACCTAGAACCGTAAGACTTTCATCCCGCAGTTCTAACGGACACTAGAACTTTTCACATATATTTCACACAAAACCATTCTACCACTCCAAAAATGAGTATGAGGTAAATAGGTCATAGAAATAGAGAAAACTTATTCATGGAAGCATTGCCATAGACTTTCACTAATAACCCAATCACATGACCATCACATAAGCATTATTTATAGATAAGTAGAGAATCATAGGCTGTGGCGGGAAATACTATTTGATGTGTATAATTGGAGGACTTAGGCTAATTCGAGTCAACCAGTGTGCCCTTAGTTCAGTTGGTAGAACGCAGGTCTCCAAAACCTGATGCCGGGGGTTCAAGTCCTCCAGGGTGCGTTAAATAGGTCATAGGAATCAAATCATTCAGGGGAATTCCCGTAACAGAATTAGTTGATGCTAGCTAGATAAGGGAGCGATCGGGTTCACGTCTATTCATGCCTACTACTCCCCTATCAAAATTTAAGTTAAATTTTACTGGTAGGAACTAACGCCCCTACTATGTATCACCGTCAACTTCGTCGTTAGCCAGACTCCCAACAAATCGGTACACCGTCCTAGCGTTTGGAACCGGAATATCGATATCCTTCGACTCTCTCTCTAGAATGGCAATAATTTCTTTTACCTGAATGTATTTGCATACGGTGTATATTAACTCTATCCTACCTTCCCAGTACGCTCCAACAGCACGAAAAGTTCCTTGAAGGGATTTTCTCTCTCTATCTTCTGGTAATCCTTCGTAGACCCATCTCTGAATAGTGCGCCTACTTTTACCAAGCATTTCAGCTACTTCTTTAATCTTTTTCCTCTTTTCAACTGATGACTCTGAAATTGAGATGGAATTTATTAATTCCCTCTTTTTATCAACACTAACTTCTTCAATATTGTTGACATGATAATTTTTCGTCTTCATTATCTTGCTCCTATTTTTCTAGTTACAGTTTCAGGATGAATGCTAATAATTAAAAATCCGGATAAGACTCCACCGTTTGGCGCTATCGGTGAGTAGTGAAGAATTTACCTTAAAAATTTACCTTAAAATCCCCACCACTCACCTAAACTGACTAAACTAAGCAGTACGCACAAGACTTACACCGAGTGATAGCGGTATACGTCAACCGCCTGCTCTCAGTATTATCCAAGTACCTTGCCTGTAATTCATCCCAGAGGATAAGCACGGAATCAAACGTACTGCCCTGCGCTTTATGGGTAGTAAGTGCATAGGCGTATCCGATGTTATCAAACACCTCAGACTTTAATCTCCAGAAAGCTTGACGGTCTATTTTATCCTTAGAGGATTGCAGTTTCTTCAGAAGTTTTTGATACTCTCCTGTCATCTCCTCATCAATTACTCTTAAGCTGTGAAACCCGTAGGGCAAACTCCAGTATTTCCACTTGTATTTATCCAATCTTCCAAGAATATTAGTGTAGTCCGGCAATATTTCAGATGCCATTGCTTCTTTAAGAGTTGCCGGTTTCTCCAAAGTAAATTCATCGGAGTTATTCAGGATTTTAACCTTCCCAATATCTGCCGCACCCCTGTATACAGGAGATTTAGCAATCAACCTCTCTCCAACGTGATAAGGGCAATCATCAGCGTGCAACCCCCACAAGTAGAGCCTAAACTGCTCATTATAGTCCGCGCAAGTCTTGTTCTTATGAGCAAGAATTCTAAAGCTATTGGGGTCTTCTGAGAAGCGATTAGAAGCGGCTTTTAACGTTCGCTTTACTCCATCTCTACCTTGTAGCCAAATAAGAGTATCATCGCCAGAAAAATCAGCCCTATTAATCTTCCTGGGAGAAGAGTCCCGAAGTTCATAAGCCAATAATCCAACTTGTCCAGAATATCGCACTACTTCCGTCAATCTCCACGTATTATCCCCATTAATAAATTCCTCTAAATCATCTACTGGGGGCGACTTTTCATTAATGGGGGCTAACTGTGCGTTATCGCCTACGAAAAGGACTTTGCCTCCATATTTAATGAGTAAATCCTCTAAATTCTCTTGATTAATCATGGAGTATTCATCCACAATAATCACTTGATACTTGTCTAACTCCTTGGGATTAATTGTTAGAAATTCTTCCTCCATCTTCTGATTATTTTCTACAGGCTGCTTACCCAGCGTCTGAGCAATCGTTAGAAACTGATACTCAATTAAAGAGTTATTGTTTGCTGACTCGAAATTACCTTTAAGAACTTTTAACGCCTTGTTCGTGGGTGAGCAGAGAAGAATCTTCAATGGGGCTTCAACTGGCAGCCCTTGAATACAGCGCGATATCGTGTAAGTTTTTCCAGTGCCAGCGTATCCTACCAATCGCTTCAATAAGCTATCTGGTGTAGTCGATAGAATCCAATTCTGAATCTCCGTATAAGCGATAGATTGTTCGTAAGTAAAATTAGATAATTCCGACTGGTTTTGGTACTCCCCTTTTCTAGTCCTTAATTCGTTAATCTCTTTTACGCAACGGCTAGTAATTCTTTCAATTAACTCCGTTAATTCCAACGTAAATTCAGCGCCTACTGATGATGCAATTTTCATCTGAGTTACCCCTGTCTTGTAATCTATGATGTCTTCTTCCGAGTAATAATCCTTGGTGATAAACGCTAAGTAAGATTCAAAAATAGAGCATCGATTAACGTTCCTAATCAGTACCCTATTGTTTGTCATCTCTATGATGTATCCTTCAACAAAAAGGTCATCGAAGTCATTCGCTACAACGTAATCACCAATCTTGAATGCCTCTATTTTCATTGCTCTCTCTTTTTCCAGACCACGTTGTTTTTCACCATGGCTTGAATATAACCCTCGTTAAACATGACTCTTTTGATGTCAGAGGCTTTGGGCTTTTCCAGTAATTCATCTTGCCTGCTTATTAGAAGATGATTGAATTGTCGTACCTTGATGTAAGGCAATTTATCTACACCCTCATCCCCTAATAAGCTCTTGATAACCTCAGATAAAGGGTTGAAGATTTCTAGCGAGTTGTTTCGTTCATTTTCAAACGCCTCTATTATTTGCTTCGGCTTATCGTAGTCAAGTATTTTTAGCATTGCATAAATTCCTCTAAACTGTTGTACCCTAGCCTTCTCTATCTTAGGCTTAGTACCTGCGAAGGCTTGCCTGTATTTCAAGAATTCCAGGCATAAGGTTTTGTCGTCCCAAAACTTCTCAAATTGATATCCCCAAGATTCTTCAGACCCTTCTAAAGATAAGGGGATGAAATCATCATCTTTGCATTTTTGACAGTAGACAGTTAGTAATCGACGCTTCACTTCTGGGTCGTCGTTTACCCAAACAGAAGAGTATGCTTTGAGTCCGAAACAGGGATAACTAATATTGCCTCCATCAGGGTGTGCGACAGTGATAATATCGGTCGTTCTGGTATTTCCTCCCAGCCATACAGCGCGATTGTATTCATCCTTGAAAAAACTACTATCCATGTTGTCAATTAATAGAGCAAAATTCACCCTCTCTCCCCATTCTTTAGGGTTAACGTCTTTATCGGTATTGTGAAATCGTTTGGTTACAATTTCATTCCTTAAAGACTTTGGCGATGACTGTTCGTTAGTCATATTTTCTAATCCTCTAACAACTTTTAGCCCTCTTAAGCTGTCTGTTTTGCCTGTACCAGGTAATCCATTAAATGTTTTTATTGGCGCAACTTTTATGAGTGGATGGGGTAGTAGGCTGTAGGCGGTAACGATGGGTTTCACGATGTCATCATCCGTATATCGTGTCACCCTGTTCCATAAAGTTTTAACGTTGTCCACAAAGCTTAATTCGTCGTTCCAAACTTTATCGTCTGGATTCTCATCATCAAATGCTTCAACCAATAATTTGTAGTCCATTGCGGCACACCTTGTAGAGAGAAGATAGAAAAAGTCAACTGGTTTTTACTTCCAGTTGACTTTAATGATTAGAGTGATTAAGAAGAGAAGAAAAAGAGGGATTACGACAGCAGAACCTTGATAACTTCCCAGGGTTCTACACCTAATGACCTAGCCTTTTCAAAGATACTGGTCTTTAGGTCACCGTCAAGGCATTCGTTGAAGCATTTCACTCTATCTTGAAAGATTTCGTAAAACGTTTGTTGCTTAGAGTAACCACCACCAGACTTTTTGACCTCTTGGATGATAGAGGGGTCAATTAATTGTTCGGGAGATTCATTCTCATCCCACTTAATTACAGCGTGAATACTATTTAAGTCCTCTACCATTTCTGCGGTTGCGTTTCCTAGAACGGCTTTGATGGCAACCCCTTTTTCAGGAAGCAATTTATGGTTAAAGGCTTTAACCATTTCCTTCTCGATAATAGTTGGCTCAATTTTTTCTCTAGTGGGTTTTTTATTCTCCCATCCAGTGACTGCCGTGTAAGCTTGTTTGTTGAATTTTAACGCGATTAAGTCCCCCTCTAATTTACTCACGTCGTCGTCAATTGATTCTTTTTCGGTGATGAAAATCAACCACTTATCGGTGTCAATTAACTGGAAGACGCTTCCCTTTTTCAGGCGAATAGTGTCATCCTTATGCCACATCGTTTCAACGTCGATGAGTTTAACCTTTTCGTCAGATGATTTAATTTGTGGGTAATATTCTGCTTTCATGATTTGTCTCCTGTTTTTGCTTGGGGTTTCACAATTCTGGGTTTACGTTGGTAATTAGAGAATAGGATATCCCTAATGGTCGTTAGTAGGTTTAACTTTTGCTGGAAGTCATCGTCATTTACCTCTTGGCTATTGGGGATTTCTGGATAAAGAGCATGGGTGAACTTTTCAAGCACCATAGCTTTTTCTTCGTTGCTGGCTAAGTTAGCGTCGTCGATAAAGTGGTCGATTGCATCCTCGATAAATTGTTCGCCTGAGATGTTAACGATTAAGTCCTGAGAAGTACCTTTATATTGTTTGTACCACTCTTCATCGACTATCTCCTTGAAGTAGGGGTAAATTGTAGCTGAAATAAGATGAGGATTATTTCCTCCTAGAGCAGCTAGAGATAGTCGAGCTTTATTCATAATACCCCTAATCTTTCTCGACCAAGGTATCTTCTTTTTGGGGTTGGTTGTCATAATTAGTTTCCTCTTCGACAATCTTGCGAATCAACTCTATCTCATCGTTAGACGAGATAGATAAGAGGGTAGTGAGCCTATTCACTATCCAATCATCTAGCGTATTCTTCATGTAGGTTACTCCCAGTTCAACTTTTACCTTAAATATTTAAGGTAAAATTACTCCATCACCTTGACCTAGCACCTTAGCCGTCTGGTCTAGAGTACGGAAAAGATTAGTCGGGACTATAATCTTCACGGGATAAGGTGATTCCCCTCTAAATAGGCGCATGAGGTCATCTCTGCAATCTTTTGATTGAGCGACGACGATTAAACTCTCGTTTAACTTGCCAACATTTTCTAACATGGTCAGAACATCTTTAAAACGCTGGTCTACCTGACCTTTGGCTTCGATAATTAACCGGTAACCTCCCTTTGTGACTACAAAGTCAGCAGTCCAGAATCGAGGTTTCAGTAACATCTGTCCATCATTTAACTGAACTTTAACGTGATGCTTGAATTTCCAATCGTACTGACAGCACCAGCGGTAAATGGCGAGTCCAACTCTGCCCTCAAATTGACTGTCACAGCGAATCCAACCGTTTTCGCTATTTCCCGAAGGACGAGATAGGGTAATCCTCTGAGAGGCTGGATGAATCCAAGAGATTTTATTTCGATATTGAGTCATTACCTCACCTCCATTCGAGTGTAGATAATGCTGGCAATGGAAACTAATTCACTCATGGGTAACGCACAGAAAGAAGGCTCATCTTGTACTGCCGTAAAGCACTTCTTAAATCCTGAGACGTGTTTTATAATCTCGTAATCAGAGATGACTTGAAAAGCTTCCTCTAGCGTTTCCTCAAAGTAATATCTCTTCTCACTGTAATCTTCCTTAAAAACCCTCGTTACAATACAGAAGTTACCGACTTGAAGCCCCTTCAAGTAATCTGTATGATACCCCCCAAAAACCTTAAAAGTATGGGGGTTTTCACTTTTGCAGTATCCCATAAAATAACCTCTCTGGATGTGAGCCGAGTCATACCAAAAGCGAGGCTCTTCAATAATTTCACAAGTTAAAGTCTGTCGTCGGATTAAGTCTGTCATAGTACCTCCCAAAAAAGAAATAGGGTAGTAGTTCCCGCTACCACCCTATAAAATAACAATCTGGACACAGCAATGCTTTTAATGACTTCATGCTGCCTTGGTCAGTTATCTACAGAAATAAATCAATAAAGCAGCGGATAGCGTTAGCTCCTATTTGCCTATCTTCTGAAGTTCGATACCCCATTACAGCTACCTTTTTGGACTTGTAAACAATCGTGACGGTAGGAAGTACGATGTTGCATTCTGTGACCTTATTCTCGATAATTTTTACTTTCTCTGGGTAGAAAGAGCCTCTAAAGCCTCTCTGTAGCTATCAAAAAATGCCACTCTACCATCTTCATCTCTGAAGATATCTCCAGATTCAGGAAAATCAACGTAGAATTTGTCTACTCCATTTCCAGAGCAGACTCTTATCCGAATAGTGTTCAGCATCTCATGTCCTCCAGGGAGACAACGCATCCCTGGGATGCTTTAAAAATTTCCGTCTGTAATTGGCACACGAAGGAGGCGACTATTAAACCCTTAAGAACAGACAAATTAATTGACTTCCAGAAACGAGGAATCTCTACCTCTCTCAATACCTCTTCAATGCAACTAAAGAATACTTTAAGGGCTGTATCTGTTACCGGATTAAGGTCATCTTTAGGGTTCAGGTAAGTACCAGAGTGAAAAACACTGTAATGAATCTCTCTAGTACTTACGTCTATCGCGTTCTTGGCGATAATGATTTCAGCAGTAACTAAAGAAGCCCTTCCAGATGCATCCCCGAATTTTAAATCAAGTTCAATTGGCTTAGGTTTTCTCATTTTCTCCCCCTTTATTAATCTCTTCCTGTAAGAGTTGATGTCGCAACTCATCCACTGCAAGATGCAATGCATAATCGAGTACTTCTCTTCGATTAAGGTTTCTTGGAAATCCGATTTTCAGCATTAAATCCTCTAGTTCCATAGCTAGAGTTACGTTGTATTTAGCCATTATTCATTTTCTTCGAGGACGTTTTCTAATCTAACTCTCGATAAAGCGTACGTAACGCCACTTGGCAGGTAATTTCTTCTATTGCAGAAGGAGATAAAATTCCTGCTTCGCCTGCCATTTTTGTGACGATTGCTCCTGTTTCCCAGAAAAGCACAAAGCCAAAGTTAGCATCCCCATCTCCTGTCCTCATCAGGGTTTCGTAAATTTCATCGCTGACTTCAATCTTTTTCATGGTTTTACTCTCCTAGTTTCTTGCGGATTCATTTCCTACTCCTAAGCAATATTTACCTTAAATTTTTAAGGTAAAATCTTTCCTAGTCCTATTGAGGGGATAAGTCTGCCATCTTCCTCAATCTATTGAAATGAGGAGCGAACTCTATCGGACGAACTCGCCAACCGATAAGGGCAACAGGTACAGCCATCTTAATAGCATCAAAGGGAGGGTTGCCTTCACGGATAAAGTGAGTGGTTGCGTTGCAGAGCATGGAGTAGCGGGATAGATAATTGGTGGGGAAATAGTCCCGAATTAACTCGGAACTCATATCCCTTCCCATGTGTTTGGAAAGTTCAAATCTAATCTCTGATGACGTTTGTCCGGTAATTCTACGGTTAATTTCGTCGTGAATCCTGGCGCACATTAATTGTTTATGCCCCTCTTCAAAGTCAGAATAATAATCCCTGACGGCATTAACCAGGAGAACCCGTGCTTCATCCCTAAGCTCTAGGCGCAAGTCCACTCTTTGAGCGTCGGGTACTTGGGGCAGTTTTACGGGGTTGGTTTCACCGCTAGTCATCATCCATCGCATTACCCAGTCACTCACCTGGAGGGCAAATACTGGACTACACCATTGGGCAAGGGCAATCGCCAGCTTCGGATGCAACCATGTGCCGCCGCCAACGTCAAATCCACCCCTCTTGGAAATGATGAGTCCTGGGAACATCTTTACGTATTTGGTGGCTGAAAGCCTTGCTGTGTCTAGTTGGTAGGAATTCTCCCTATTTGAATTTATACCTTCCTGACGAGCTAATTCACGGAAAAGCTCAAAAGTCTCCTTGTTCTGAAACCAGAGCTTAATCTCTTTCTCCTGCGCCTGACACATAGCCGTGCCGTTAATAAACCCATCTTTCGGGCGCTGTTCGATAATCGCGCCGTTGAACTCGTGTTGAATTCGTTTTTTCATGGCAATTAACTCCTAGTTTAAGATTGACGTTGAATTAGAGGGTGCGATAAAGATTTCTGAGGTTTCTTCATCTAGCCCAACCTTCACACTTCCAGGTGGTGAATGCTGTAAGAGTTGGCTGGCTTGAAACTTGTTGATTCGGACATAAGCACCAATTGACAAAGCTGTTTTTACGTGAATAGCTTTAGCCGTTTCAAGCCAAGCCTCAAAAGAAGCTGGATGCAATTCAATTATCTTTTTTTGTTCTTTCATCCTGTCCTCCTATTACTATTTCTTTTCAAAAGAAAAAGGTAGCAATCGATTGACTACTACCTATGCCAAAATCAGCAGGTTTGGCGAGTATTTTAGCGACTTACTCAGGTCGGGAATTTATTTGTCCATCCCTTCAATTTCAGCCTCTTCTAGACTCCAATTGGAGGAGTGTCGGAACAGGATTACAAACGCTTTAGAATTTGGATTGAACTGAAATAAGTTCAGTATTTGTTTCCAGTCGTTTTTGAGTAGAAGCTTCCTCGCTTCTCTTTTGGTTATTTTTATCTCGATTTCCCCAAAAGATATTAGAACATCAGAAGCTTTGTCTACCTGATTCAGCGCTAGTGTTCGATGCTTCCTCTCTAGCCCACGAGAGCCGATAAAGTACTGAATGTCCCTTAGAAGGTCTTTTCTGATGGACTCTTGGTCGTTCGCTCGATACGCAAAACCCCAGGCGACACTTCCAGACAGTAGGCTAACCGCAACGATATCACCAGCGTCATTGTGAGATAGATAGATATCGTAATTGTCGTAGCTAGTCCAGAAGGTGTCCGATTCATTGACTTTAACTGATTGTTCTGGAGTCAATGGAGCTAAGTAATATTGCAAGATTTTGTAATTATTCATTGGACTCCCCAGGATGTTATTACTTTTCAATGGCTACTCGGACTCGGACACGATATTGCCAACATAGTCATATGACTAGATAGGTGTGTTTAATGAAAGGGAAACCCCAAGTCCGCACCATCTGCCCTACACGCACTGCACGTTTGTCGGGTTAGTTACGGGAAATGGGGTATATTCAGTTTTCAAGGTTCAGTGGTGTTACCCTAGAGGGGTGCATCCATTAATTCGATAATTTGGCTGGTACGATTCCTGACTAGCTCTAGGCTGTTGTCAAATTCCAATGAGTTTGCTGAAACAGCCTTTTTGTGTACCATATTTCCAACAACAATCTTGGCAGTTTCGTCAGCCGAACATTTATCACGCCAGTTTTTACTCTTGGCACGACGTTCGTCGGCATCTGAAACGGCAAGGTTGGAAACGCTTCGATTGATGTTGCATAAACCTCGGACACCGTGTCCGCTATCAAACGTGGTTTTCTTTAGG
>NZ_JAQMUE010000008.1 GCF_028330985.1 Roseofilum reptotaenium CS-1145
ACTTTTCCCCATTTTTCGCGACATCTATCAGTTCTTGACGTTGCTCTGTACTCAATTTAATGCGATACTTAAGCTTGGGGTTACTCATAGGTACCTCCGATAACTCTTACCCACAATTTTAAGCTTGCCAGTCCACTACTGGATCTCTCCTTTAGCAATCTCCAGCTAGGCTTTTAATCACTAAAGTGATTACTACGAACAAAGCCCTATTTTTGATGGGCATTGCCCACTACTATTGGTTGATTAGGGCAAAAAATCCCGAAAGTAGTCTCGATATAATCGACAACTGGGGAAGACATTATTACCCTGTCGTTTCACTAATCCTAAACTGTACAACTTGTAAGCATCCATGGAGTCCAAACGCACGGGAGTATCCGATTCAATCACTGCCGATAACGCCTTCACTAAATCAGGATGCTGTTGCACAATATTCCAGAGATGGCGCAGGTGATTGACATAAATTCCGGCTTCTGTGGGTGCTTCTTTTAAGAGCAGTTCCAAGGAATCCGGGTCAGTGCGATAATGGGAAAATGCTTGCTCAATCAGATAAGGATGACCTCCTACCATTTCCATCAGTTGCTCTACAGAAGATTGACTCCAATTCTGTTGATGCTGTTGGGCAAATTCTTGCACCTGGGAAAGGGTAAATTCTGATAATTCAATGGGCACGCCAACATTAAAGGGAGATTCGTTAATGTTTAGGGGAATATAGACTTCCGTGGAATGGACAACAACCAAACGCAACTGCTGCCAAACCGATTCCACTTTTCCCCGCTCGTGCCAGGCTCGAAGTAAGCCTAAAAATTCCGAGGCAACTTGAGGATAGGGAAAAATTCGGTCTACTTCATCTAAGCATAAGATAACGGGAGATTTGGCTTTGGGAAGCAGATAGTTCTGCACATAGTCGGTGGTATCGACTTTGGAGGTGGAAAACTCTTCATCCCAGTAATTTTTCAACTGATTGGGAATGCCTAAACTGTGCCCGAAACTGATACAAAACCATTTGAGAAAGGCATCAATATGGCTGAAGTCGGTTTCATGGGCTAGGTGAAAGTTGAGATAGGCAAACCGATAACCTTCCTGAGTCAGTTGCACTAAAGTTCTCGCCATGAGTGCAGTTTTTCCCATCAGACGGGGGGATTTTATCCTCAATAATGCACCGGGATGGATGAGGGCACTGTGGCAAGATGATTCAATGGGAGGACGTTGGATGTAAAGGGGCGAGGGGTTTTGCAGCAGGAGAGCGATCGCCGGGCTATCCTCTGGCCGATCTGTGGTATCCTCGAAAATGGCGATCGCCTCCACATCCTGCTCCAGTCGTTCGCTAATCTCCTGGAAATTCACATTATCCACCGCTTTCCCATTCAGATAGTTACTCACCGTCGCCAGAGATAGCTGCAACTCATCTGCCAAATCTTTCTGACGGGGATAATCTTGGCGTTTCACGGCTGCTTTAACCTGGGAAATAAATTGGGGGGCAACTTTTAGCGATCGCGACATGATAGAGTACTGATGACCTGATTTCACTATAGCCGCTTTCTATACCTACCCCCCGAACTCAGGTATAACTCAGTTATACAAAAATTTTAGGGGCGCAAAATTTTGCGCCCCTATTAGATTGATATTTATAGCGTTTCTTCTAGAGTTTTCTGAGCTAATTTTGAGCCATACATAATTAAGCTTAAGGTTGCTAAAGTCCCGATCGCATAAATTGTACCTTGAACTATCTGTCCTCTGATCCCTAAATCCAGACTGGAATTCCCTAATTGGGTAATATCCCCGATTAAAGAACCAATATAAGTATAACCAACAATACCCGGAATCATACCGATCGATCCCAAAACATAATCTTGAAGAGAAACTTGCATCACTCCAAAGGTATAATTGAGTAAATTAAAGGGAAAAATAGGAGATAAGCGAGTTAATAATACAATCTTAAATCCAGATTTAACAACTGCCCGATCGAGGGCAAGAAATTTGGGATATTGGGAGAGTTTGCGGATTGCCCAATCCCTCGAAACATACCGTCCTAATAGAAATGCCAAAGTTGCCCCTAATGTGGAAGCAATAAATACATAAATCGATCCCCAGAATACGCCATAGATTGCACCACCACCCAGGGTTAAAATGACAGCGGGAATTAATAGTACAGTAGCAAGATTATACAAGAGAATATAAGCGATAATACCCTGTTGAGAATATTGAATTGAGATCAGGAGGGTTTTGAGCAAGTCCTGCATATTTTTCCCTTGCAGAACGATAATCATGAAGGCAACACCAGATGCAATTAAGATTAAGGCGATCGCTCGTTGACCTAGACCCCTGTTCATCTGATTAACTCCATCTTCTCCAACTCTGAGCTAAGAGTTAGAATACTTCATGCTGGTGAATCTAACCTGAAATTCTGCTGAGGAGAAGATGAAAATATAGGGCTTTACGCTGGGAATGGGTGATGGTCGCTTTATATTATCCTCGCTAGAGGCAATTGTCCCCAACGCCTACCCATTTTTAATTGATCTAACCACCGACATGCTGCAAGGCATCTTCAGCAGCTTTTTTCTCAGCTTCCTTTTTGCGACGACCTTGACCTTCTCCATACTTTTTCCCCTTTACCCAAACTTCAACCCAGAAAATTTTCTCATGATCTTCTCCCGCTTCTTTAACTAATTTATAGTCTGGTGTTTGTTGATATTCTTTCAATGCCCATTGCTGAAATTTTCCTTTACTATCAATTAAGTTGGGAAGAGTTTGATCGTCCGATGACTCTATCAAATCATCAGCAATGTCTGTAAACAAACGGGTGACAAACTGCCGCACTTTGACGATACCAGCATCTAAATAATATGCACCAATAATGGCTTCTAATGTATCACTGAGTAAAGCTGGATTGTTCTGGGCATTGTTTTGGATTGCCCCTTTCCCCAAACGCATCAGGTCACCTATACCTAATTCTCCGGCTAATCGCGCTAATTGCTTTTCATCGACTAATTTAGAGCGCAATCGTGTCATTTGAGCTTCTGTAATGTTTACGGAACTGCCGTACCGCTTATAAATGAGTTCACTGACCAAAAACCCTAAAACCGCATCTCCCAAAAACTCTAATGCTTCGTTATCTTCGAGGGTATCTGAATGCTCATTTGTATAGGATCGATGGGTTAAAGCATGAAGCCAAAGAGCTTCATCTTTTAGGGTTGGCAGTTGAATGGGTTGACTGGAACGAGGCATATACTATCTCAAAATAGTTTACCATTATATCACTTTTTCTATGAACAGGTCAACCGGAGATTGCTCAACTGCACATCCAATCAAGGATTACAGAAACCGCGAAGCAGTTAGGACTGTCTTTTAATTCACCCAACTTATTCCCTATTCCCTTTTGCATTATTGTACAACCCAACAGGTTAAGGAGTCCCTTAAATAATCCCATTCGATGTCAGAAATCAAGCCGCAATCACGAAACTCAGCTAAGACCTGCTCCAGACTTTTCCAAGCATTTCGTCGGTCAATGCGATCGCGAGCTTCCTGAAGAGCAGAAAAGGGATTGGAATGAATACCGACTAAACACCCCATGCCGGAATAATCTCCTTTTAGACTCATTAGATCTACATGCCAATATTGTTCGTCGAAATAAACCTGAATAATCCAACCTTTATAATAATCAATCATGGGTTCTTTGTGGAAATAAAATCCGATCAATTCTTGATTTTGATCCCCTACTTCGATACCTTCCTCTCATCCGGATCGCTGCGGTCAATTGACCAGGCTTAGGGTTGGGACTGGGGCAAGGTTCCAGGGCGAATAGAAATCTCTACTTTCTGACCTGCTCGATTAACTTCTAAAAACAATAATTCGCCCACGGTAGATTGTTCTACTAGCTCTTGGACTTCCGTGGCCTTTTGTACAGGAATTCCATCGACCCTCAGAATAATATCTCCAGGTTGTAATTGGGAATTTTCCGCTGGGGAATTCTTGACAATTCCTGTAATAATCACTCCTTCATTGAGGCTTTCAGCGATCGGGAATTGCTGTTGTTGCAATAAAGATTTAGCGGCAGGGGTTAAATCGACCATTTGAATGCCCAAAAACGGATGTTCGGCTGTACCTGTGGTAAATAATTGATCGGCGACCCGTAGGGCAGTTTCAATGGGAATGGCAAATCCCAATCCTTGGGCATCAGCACGAATGGCTGTATTAATGCCAATTACTTGGCCCTGCTCATTTAATAAGGGTCCTCCGGAATTTCCCGGATTAATGGCGGCATCAGTTTGAATAAAACGCACGCGCTTATCCGGAATACCGACTTGAGCGCTCGATCGCCCCGTGGCACTAATAATCCCAGCCGTCACCGTATTGTCTAAACCTAACGGATTGCCAATGGCGATCGCCCATTGTCCCGGTACTAAAGGCTCTGAGCCACCGATTTCTACCACAGGCAAGCCCTGAGCCTCAATTTTAACTACAGCAATATCCGTCACCCGATCTCTACCCAAGACCACGCCCTCAAAAGTTCGCCCATCTCGAAGCGTAATATCTACCACATCTGCACCTTCAACCACATGGGCATTGGTAATCAACTGTCCTTGGGTACTCAAAATCAACCCCGATCCCGTTCCCCGCTCTAACCGTTCCGGTTCAGCAGGGATATCATCTCCAAAGAACCGATCCAATAACGGATTGCGAAACGGTGGAGAAATCTGAGATTTTACTCGTCGAGTCGCATCAATTCTGACTACGGCCGGTCCTACTTTTTCCACAGCTCTAGCAATAAAATTAGTGGGGATAGGCTCTGTTGATTTAGCGATCGCCGAAGGTTGAGGTAAGGGAGGCAACACAACAGGAAGCGCAGAAGAATCGGAATAGCTTAAAACCCGATCTCGCTCCAGATATCGGCTCCCTAGCCAACCTGCACTACTTCCCATAACAAATACACCCAGATAAGCGATCGCTCGTTTAACCAATAAGCTCATAGCCTTTTATCCACCCAGAAGATTCTGATTACCATGAAGAATACAAGTGCAAAAATACATCTTGTTTACTATCGACACCTTAAACTAACTCCCTTAATTTTAGCTTCCCATTTTCAATTCCCTTTTACCTCTATAGCGATTCTCTCTTCTATAGCGTACAGCTTGAAGCCTTAGACCCTAAACCATACAAGCTATTGCCTATTTCCTATCCCCGATTCCCTATTCCCTAGCGCGAAGCGCTATTTTAAGCAGCAGCTTTTTCACACTGATGGTATGATGGGCACAGAAATTCAGCAAAAGGGTGAATAGGTTATGGCAAAAGCACCGATATCTCCTGTGGTGCTGGTCATTTTAGATGGCTGGGGTTACCGTGAAGCCACCGACGGAAACGCCATTGCCGTCGCGAAAACACCCATAATGGATAGCCTACAGGCAGCTTACCCTAATACATTAATTCAAACCTCTGGAAAAGCTGTCGGGTTACCTCAAGGGCAAATGGGTAACTCAGAAGTGGGTCATATGAACATTGGCGCAGGCCGAATTGTAAAACAAGAACTACTTCGCATTAGTGATGCAGTAGAAGAAGGTTCCTTACCAGAGAACCCCGCTTTACAAAAGGTCTGTGAGCAAGTCAAATCTCACTCTAGCAAACTCCATCTGATTGGACTTTGCTCAGATGGAGGGGTTCATTCCCACCTAGACCATCTATTGGGATTACTAAAACTAGCCAAAACACAGGAGATTGAACAAGTCTGTATTCATGCGATCATGGATGGTCGTGACACCTATCCCACCGATGGGGTGAAAAACCTGGAAAAACTGCAAGCAGAACTCAACTGCATGGGAGTCGGGAAAATTGTCACCCTCATGGGCCGCTATTATGCCATGGATCGCGATCGCCGATGGGATCGGGTGCAAAAAGCCTATCAAGTCCTCATCGACGATACTATTACTGCTCAAGGGGACGCGATCTCACTCTTAAAAGCATCCTATGAGCAAGGAATCACCGATGAGTTTGCGATCCCTGTCCGTTGCGCTCCAGGTTCAGTAGAACCGGGGGATGGCATAATCTTTTTTAACTTCCGCCCCGATCGCGCTCGGCAGCTTACCCAAGCCTTCGTCGATCCCGATTTTGACGGATTTGATCGGACTCTCATCGATCCCCTGTCCTTTGTCACGTTTACCCAATATGACTCCCATCTGCCGGTGTCTGTGGCCTTTGAACCCCAAGACCTGAATAATATTTTGGCAGAGGTTTTGGCCCAACAAGGACTACAACAGTTTCGCACCGCAGAAACCGAAAAATATGCCCATGTAACCTATTTCTTTAATGGGGGACTCGAAGATCCAGTAGAAGGAGAAGACCGAGAATTAATTCCCTCTCCCCAGGTTCCCACCTACGATAGCCAGCCGAGTATGTCTGCTGAAGCCGTGACGGAAACGGCGATCGCTGCCATTGAAGAACAGGTTTATTCTATGGTAGTGATGAATTATGCCAATCCGGATATGGTGGGTCATACAGGAATCATGGAAGCAGCCGTTGAGGCCATTGAAACGGTCGATCGCTGCTTAGGTCATCTGATCGAGGCGATTGGTAAAGTCGGAGGAACCACAATTATTATTGCCGACCATGGCAATGCCGAACTCATGTACGATGAGAAAGGGAATCCTTGGACAGCCCATACGACGAACCCCGTGCCTTTTATCCTGATTGAAGGTGAAAAGCGTAAAATTCCCGGCCATGGCAACAATGTTGCCTTGAGAAGCGATGGTTGTTTGGCAGACATTGCCCCTACCATCCTGGAAATTCTACAAATTCCTCAACCCAAGGAAATGACCGGGAAATCCATGTTTCAGAACCCTGTCTATGAAGTGCAAACCAATCGATCGCCGGTTTCCCTCTCTCGGTAAACCCGCACTTCTGGCTCCATGATTGTTTATTCCATTTCACCTTATGAGTGTTGTCAGTATCCTACAAATTGTTTGGGCCATCTCAGCCTTTAGTCTGGTGGTCTTAATTCTTCTCCATAGTCCGAAAGGAGACGGTATTGGCGGTATTGGCGGCCAAGCCCAATTATTTACCAGTGCTAAAAGTGCTGAAACAACCTTAAATCGGACAACCTGGGCTTTAACTGTTCTCTTTCTTGGCTTAACGGTAGTGTTAAGCGCTGGATGGTTAGAACCCGTTGGTTAATGCCATGGCTCCTTGGCGATGGATAGCCAAAAGGTTAAACCTTTCCCGTCAAGGTCTATGCTTAAGATCTTGCATGGGCATGATGATGCGACCCATCGCTTACGCGATCGCCACAGTCTTGTTGGCGGTCTTTTCTTGTACAACCATTCTAGCCCTTCCCCCCAGAATTAGGGTTTCTCCACCGCAAGCCCATCCCCTCCCCCCCCTTTTAGCCCAATGGCACGATCCGGAAGAACTTGGAGACTATTTTGAAGCCATTAAACCCCTCAAAATTGGGTATTTAATTTGGTCTCAATTCCCCGTACAAGTGGGTCTCGATATCGAGACCCCCGATCCGCGTTGGGTTGAAGCCGTCACCCGTGCCATTCAGGAATGGCAAGCCTATTTTCCCTTAGAAATTAGCGATCGCCCCGATCAAGCCCATATCATCATTCACCGACAGCGCCCTCCCCTCAAACTCGGCCCCGATGGTCAGCTTGGACGCGTGCGATCGGCTACCACTAACTATGAACTCTATCTTGGGTCTCTCCCCCATCCGCCCGATCGGGAATACCTGCTCCATCGCTGTGAAATCTTCCTGACTCCAAATCAAACCTCAGAATATACCCTCGCCACTGCTCGTCACGAACTGGGCCATGCGATCGGCATTTGGGGCCATTCTCCCGAACCCACCGATGCGCTCTATTTCTCCCAAGTGCCCAATCCTCCCCCCATCTCCTCCCGCGACCTCAATACCTTGAAACGCATTTATCAACAACCCACCCACCTCGGTTGGCCAGTGCCGTCACAACACTCTCGTCTATGGGGTTACAAGATCTCTCTACCCACCCTGCCCAGCCTTCAGTCTCTACCTACCCTACCTCCCCTCCCGATGCTTCCTGCATTGCCCAAACTCCCCCAACTGCCGAAATTACCTCCTTATCCTAAGCAATCTTATCTAAAAGTTGGCGGCGTTTCTGTTCAAACTCATACTCAGTAATCAGTCCCTCTTGACGCAAAGCCTCTAACTGCCGTAGGGCATCCGCTACCGACTCCACCTGGTCTCGGATCGGGCCAGTAGGTGTAGAATCCTGCTTTGGCCAGAACTTTGACCAATTCACTTGGGGGATTTTCAGTCCTGGAATAACAGGAACCGGGCCGGGATAATTCTGGTTAAATTCTTCATCATTTTGTACCAAATACCACACACCATCAATTGCGCTAGCCACATGGGGAATTGGAGTCCAAGACAATAATAAATAGATCGCTCCCCATAAAGGTTGACCTAAATAAAACTTATGCAATCCGGCGATCGGAATCAACATCCCAGAAAACGCCAAAATCATACCCACTTTTCGACTCTTTTCCTTATTCAACACCTCATTTCACCTATAAAGCCCATCCTAATCTGCTTATACATATAATAGACCCTCTGATAGCCCTAAATTTCGTAGAATTACTCTTCTTTTCTCAGTATGCCCAATCAGGTAGGAATTAAGTGAAGGGATTTATGCGGAGGAAAAAAGTATTGAAAAAGCGTGGCACTCGCTAAAACCTTCGATCTCTAGGTGATACCGAAACATCACAATTTCCAAGAGTGACAGAAAAGGATTAGAGTAGACGCTTATTGATCAAAAGGTTATCTTAGAAAAGCTATTATACCCTAGCTATAGTAGAGTGATGCAAGTTACAATCTAGGGAGAGATGAGATGATTTTTTCTAGCTATTCCCCAGGAAAAGAAGTAATTAATGATGCCTCCCGTACTAGGGAGAATCATGATTATGCTAATTAATAAATTAGCAGAGAAAATTGAACTATAAATTTCATCATATCTGGAGGTTAAATTGACTAAGCAAATCGTTTCTCAACAAAAAAACGCTCACTTCTTCCCTTTACGCCTTATTCTTGTCCTTCCTTTTATTACCCAAATTATTGTAGCAGTTAGCCTAACGGGATATTTTTCCATCCGCAACGGTCAAAAAGCAGTCAATGATGTTGTCCGTCAACTCCGCCAAGAAGTTGTTGCCCGCGTTAAACTTCACTTGACCAGCTTTATGGCTAAACCCATTGAAATCAATCAAATGAATGCCAGAGCGATCGCTCTCGGTATGCTCGATATTGGCGATCGCTCGGAATTAATGCAACATTTTTGGAATCAGAGTCAGAGTTTTGGCCAAACCGTACCGCTCTTTATTTTCTTTGGGAATGCTGCTGGAGGTTATGCAGGTGCGGGATTATTTGATTTGGGCGAAAAGAATATCGAATTAGCTTATACACCGGATTTCAAGCCAGGGGGCTTACATAGCTATGTCGCCGATGAAATGGGTTATGAAACCTCGCAACCCTACTATGAAGAAGATGGCGCGATCGTTGCCAACAATTATGATTCACGGCAGCGTCCTTGGTTTCGCGAAGCAGTAAAAGCAAAAAAAGCGACTTGGACAGATGTTTATATCTATGCAGAAGGAATTTTGGGAACAACAGCCAGTCAACCCCTTTATGACAATGACGGCCAACTTCTCGGCGTTACAGCCGTAGATTTTTCCTTGGAGGGAATTAGCAAGTTCTTGGGTCAAATTGAAGTCGGAAAAACGGGTAAAGTTTTTATTATCGAGCGCGATGGCTTTCTGGTGGGTAGTTCCAGCGACGAATCACCTTATGTCAAAGCTCTCACAGGAGAAGAAGCACAGAAATTGCCAGCAAATGAGAGTGAAATGCCCTTAATTCGTCAAACAGCCCTAGCAATACAAGAAAAATTTCAAGGTTTTGAATCGATCGACGAGGAAAATCAACTCGAATTTATGATTGATAGTCAACGTCAGTTTGCCAGCATTTCCCCCTTTCAAGACAATTATGGTTTGGATTGGTTGATCGTTGTCGTGGTTTCCGAAGCTGATTTTATGGAGCAGATCGATGCCAATACCCGAAATACGGTTTTACTCTGTCTTTTAGCACTCATCGCTGCTGCACTCCTCGGACTCTATACCTCGCGCTGGGTGACTCAACCCGTTTTGGGTTTGGCGCGATCGGCAGAAGCCCTGTCTCGCGAAGATTTAGAGCAGGAAGTCTCTGGCGGGACAATTTCCGAACTCAATACTCTTGCGAATGCCTTTAATCGCATGGCAATCCAGCTTAAAGCATCATTTGAAACCCTCGAAGGCCGAGTCCGAGAGCGAACTGCGGAACTGGCGATCGCCAAAGAAAAAGCCGAAATTGCCAATCAAGCCAAAAGTACTTTTGTTGCCAATATGAGCCACGAGTTGAGGAGTCCCCTCAATGCCATTCTCGGTTTCGGGCAAATTATGACCCGCTCCCAAACATTGCCCAAGGAACATCAAGAAAATGTCAGTATTATCAATCGCAGTGGCGAACATTTGCTCACCTTGATTAACAACATCTTGGATCTCTCGAAAATTGAAGCTGGACGCATAACCCTCAATGAGAAAAACTTCGATCTCCATCAGCTTCTCGGAGATATTGAAGATATGCTCCACCTCAAAGCCGAAGCCAAAGGACTGCAACTTTTAGTCGAGCATACCAACGAGATCCCTCAATATATTCGCACCGATGAAGTCAAACTGCGTCAAGTGTTAATCAACCTCATTAACAACGCCATTAAATTTACCGAAGAAGGGGGCATTTCCGTTCGAGTGGGCAAAGAATCCCAAAACGAAAATTCGACTCGCATTCTATTTGAAGTCGAAGATACCGGAGCGGGAATTGCTCCTGAAGAACTCGACAAGCTCTTTGAAGCCTTTGTCCAAACCGAAAGCGGAAAACAAGCACAAGAAGGAACCGGCTTAGGTTTGCCCATTTCTCGCAAATTCGTGCAACTGATGGGAGGCGATATCCAAGTCAAGTCGCAAGTCAACAAAGGCACGACCTTTTCCTTTGAAATCAAAGCTACCATCGTTAAAGAGAGTGATATTGAACGTAAAGCCCCCAAACGTCCAGTTATTGCTCTCGAAACCAACCAACCCCGCTATCGCATCCTCATCGTCGATGACAAACCCCTCAATCGCCAACTTTTAATCAAACTCCTCTCTCCCTTGGGATTGTCACTCAAAGAAGCGAGTAATGGACAAGAAGCTATCGAAATCTGGGAAGAGTGGGAACCGCAACTGATTTGGATGGATATGCGAATGCCAGTAATGGATGGCTATACTGCCACGCAAAAGATCAAAGCAACAACAAAAGGGCAAGCCGTGGCAATAATTGCTCTCACTGCAAGCGTCTTAGAAGAAGAAAAAGTGGTGGTACTATCGGCCGGGTGCAACGATTTTATGAGGAAGCCATTTCGAGAGGAAGAGATTTTCCAGAAGATGGAAGAACATATCGGAGTGCGCTTTCTTTACGAGGAAATTGAGAGCGCGCCGAGTAAAGAAGAAGAAATTCAAGAATCCATTGAAGAAAAAATAAAAGCGTTACCGGACACCCTAAAAGAGAAATTACAAGATGTTATCTTGAGATCGGATTTAAGTGGGATCGCTGGGACAGTTCTAGAAATTCGTCAATTTGATGAAGTTCTGGCGGAAACTGTGCAACAATTCTGCGATCGCTTTGAATACGATAAAGTTCTAAATTGGTTGAGCTAAACTGCGAAGTATATAGGTGTCTGACTAATACACAAATCTTGATTATCAAAATTATGAACTTTAATTCCATTGATCCAGAACCAGGAAACATTCTTGTTGTTGATGATACTCCAGCCAATCTTCAACTCTTAATCCGTATATTATCAGAACAAGGTTATAAGGTTCGTCCTGTACCTAACGGACGATTGGTTTTTCAAGGAATTCATCGGGAGTATCCTGATTTGATTTTACTTGATATTCAAATGCCAGAAATGGATGGTTATGAAGTGTGCCAGAAGTTGAAAGCTGATGAACGGACGCGAGATATACCCGTGATTTTTATTAGTGCCCTCAACGATGTATTTGATAAAGTCAAAGCGTTTGAGATAGGAGGAGTTGATTATATGACTAAACCTTTTCAGGCAGCAGAAGTTTTAGCTCGCGTTAAAACGCATATCATGTTATCCAAATTGCAAAAAAAATTACAAGAGAAAACAGAAATTCAGGACAGAAAACTGCAAGAAAAAACTATTACACTAGAAAATACAGTGAAACAATTAGAACGTACAAATCGTCAACTAGAAAGTACGAATTTTCAATTGGGAAACAATTTAGAGGAACTAAAAAAAGCCCAATTACAATTAGTGCAAAGTGAAAAAATGGCAACACTAGGTCAACTGGTGGCTGGAGTTGCCCATGAAATCAATAATCCTATTGGGTTTATTGATGGAAATATTAAATATGCTTTTGAATATATTCAAGATTTAATTCGATTAGTAGATCTTTACCAAAATGAAGGGCCGGATCGTGATGAACAAATCCAAGAATACATTAAAGAAATTGAACTGGATTTTTTGGTTGAAGATTTACCGAAAACAATTACATCGATGAAAAACGGTGCTGATCGCATTCGCAATATTAGCAAATCCCTCCGCACGTTTTCTCGTAGAGATAGCGATCGGAAAGCTAATTTTAAAATTCATGAAGGAATTGATAGTACATTATTAATTTTAAAATATCGCCTCAAAGAGACTGGAGAACGTCCCAAGATCGAAGTGCTTAAAGAATATGGTGATGTGCCGGAAATTAACTGTTTTCCAGGAAAACTCAATCAAGTGTTTATGAATCTTCTCTCTAATGCGATCGATGCCCTTGATGAGGCCTTACAAAATCCTTCTCATTCTCAACCTCAACGGATTACCATTAAAACTGAAGTGGGTGCAGAAAAAGATCAAATCATTGTCTGGATTGAAGATAATGGCATAGGAATGGCAGAAGCAATTCAAAAGAAAGTTTTCGATCATTTATTTACGACTAAAGGTGTGGGAAAAGGAACGGGTTTAGGACTTTCCATTTCTCGGGAAATTATTGAAGAACAACATGGGGGAAAAATTTGGTTTGAATCGGAATTTGGGAAAGGGACGAAATTTGCGATCTCGCTCCCACTGTCTTAACGTAATCCTCTTTTATCAATGCGCCGAAATGACTGCTTCTGTTTGCTTCTGATCTCAAATCCGGTTATCCCATTTCTCTTTAAGATTGCCATTAATCGATCCTTAGGAGGCAAGGGACTGGGGGCCCTTTTTTAAAGCGCATCATCATAGAGAAATGGTATTAGACAGTTGTCATTGCGATCGGAGGGAAGCAATCACCAAGATTGGGGATTGTTGCGATTGCTTCATTCCACTGGCGCGACCTTTGCAATAACATATCGTAACTGATTATTCGGATTTGATCTGACTTGCTAGTGTGACGACATCCATACTCGATAGTTACTACGAATAATAACAACCCATCCTTACTTGTGCATCTTGAGCTACATATTTGTGGAGCAGTAATTGTCCATTTATTGTCTACTCTACTTTTCAGCTCTTTGCCTTCCCTCTTATTCTACCCCTCTTTCAGTACACTGACAAAAGAGGGGTATCCTATTCTCTGCGTCCCCATGTCCCCGCATCTCCGTGTCTCGTGATTTCCCCATTCCCTATAAATACGGAAAACCGAATTTTACTCCCATCTCCCACTCCATTAGAATAAAAGCAGTGCATCATCTCAATGCCCTTAACACCATCAGTAAACCTATCCAAAAAAAGCCATGGGATTTTTTGATTCAGAAATTGTTCAACAAGAAGCAAAGAAACTCTTTGAGGATTATCAATCCCTGATCCAACTTGGCAGTGACTATGGCAAATTCGATCGAGAAGGAAAAAAGCTGTTCATCGAACAGATGGAAGCCTTAATGGATCGATATAAAGTATTTATGAAACGCTTTGAACTCTCCGAAGACTTCATGGCCCAAATGACCGTTGAACAGCTCAAAACCCAGTTGGGGCAATTTGGAGTCACCCCACAACAAATGTTCGATCAAATGAATTTCACCCTAGAGCGGATGAAATCTGAACTGGAAAAACAATCGTAAATGTTGAACCCATCCTATGGCTGTGGTCGGGGAAATTCACTTGGAGAACGGAATTTCTCGACCGGTTCATTCGCCAAAGCTTTGTGCATAAAATCGCGCCAAATCGGAGCTACAAATGTACCTCCAGTAACTCCCTTAGCCAGAGGTCTATAATCATCATTGCCCACCCAAACCGCTACAGATAATTGGGGCACATAACCCACAAACCAAATATCCCGCTCCGAAGTTGTGGTTCCCGTTTTACCAGCCGCTGGACGGCCCAATCTAGCACCAGTAGCCGTTCCCCGTGAAATCACCCCTTGTAACGTGCTATTGAGAGAAGCCACCGCCCAAGGATCGAGAATCAGCTTCGGCTTAGGCGTATTATCCAATAAAACATTGCCATGGCTATCAATCACTTGGGCAATAAACGTCGGTTGTGAATGCCAACCATTGTTCGCAAACGTCGCAAACGCACCAGCCATCTCTAAAGGTGTTAAGTCAACCGATCCCAAAGGTAAGGAAATTACCGGGTCCATAGGACTTTTAATCCCCAAATTACGGACGACTTCAACCACCTTATTCAGACCAACCGCTTGACCAATTTTAACCGCTGGTACATTCAAAGATACTTCAAGAGACTTTCGCAAACTTACCGGCCCGGAAAAACTCCCCCCATAGTTTTGGGGAGAATAATAGCCACTACCATCCCGATACCTGACTGGCGAGTCATTTACCACCGACTCAGGTGTATATTTGCCACTGGCAAATGCCGCATAGTAAACAAACGGTTTAAACGAAGACCCCGGTTGTCGTTGCGCTTGCACCGCTCGGTTATATTGACTGGTTTCATAGTCAAACCCTCCGACCATAGCTTTCACAAAGTGGGTGCGAGGGTCAACCGCTACAAGAGCTAATTGTCCATTATCGTAATCGTAATAAACACCTCGGCTATAGAGGCGACTATGCCAATCCTTAACCGTTTGCTCGGCAATTCGTTGGAGCCTCAGATCGATGGTGGTTTGAATCCGCAATCCGCCTTTGACCACCATATCGCGACCAAAGCGGTCTGAGAGTTCTTGAATTACTGCCTCCGTTAAATAGGGCACTTTACTTTGACCAAAAGAAGTCACCCGTCCCACCAATAACGGCTGTTCTTTCGCTTCTTTCTCTTCCTCAGCCGTAATCCAATTCAATTCTCGCATCCGCCCCAAAACGATCGCCTGCTGTCGTTTGGCTAACTTATAATCCACAAAGGGGCTAAAACTCTCGGGCGCTTGAATCAAACCCGCCATCATTGCTGATTCTGCCAACGTTAGATCCGCTGCCGCTTTGGCAAAATAACTTTGGGCAGCCGTCTCTACTCCATATGTATTATGACCCCAGTACACCTGGTTCAGATATAGTTCTAAAATCTCATCTTTGGTCAGAATTTGCTCTAAGCGCAGGGCTAAAACCGCTTCAGCGACCTTCCGGCTCAATTGCCGCTCTGGAGACAGAAACAGGTTTTTCACCAACTGCATCGTAATGGTGGAAGCCCCCTCTCGAATCCCTCCCTTCTCAATATTGGCTAACAATGCCCGACCGACACTACTGGGATTAATCCCATTGTGCTGGTAGAAATGGGAATCCTCGATCGCCAACACCGCCAGTTTCAAATGGGGAGAAATCCGCTCTAGAGGAACCACTTCCCGGTTGGCCTCATCATGAATCCGGGTCAGCAGTTCACCATTAATATCGTAGATATAACTGGTCTCTGTCGGCATATAGCTTCTCAGGCTGCGGACATCCGGCAGATTCCGAAAACTTAAGGCCAAACCCACCAGTCCTCCAGCAAAGATAGAACTGGTGAGCATCATCACTCCCAAAATCGTACCCCCTGCCACTTTGCCCACACCTTGGACAAATTGAAGGGCCGGGGTAATAGATTTAGATGGCTTACGACTGATAGTATTAGACGACACGGTGATTTAACTTCCTCAGCTCGAACAAATGGATAGGGATAAGAACCAGACCTTGAGTCTTAGGGGATGGATGAATGGGGACTGACCCATAGTTTAACCTGTACCCGCGATAAGTGTTAACAGTTATTACAGAGATTAGCAAAATATTAATGGATTATAGAACTTCTGATCCCATGACAAGTATCAACTCAACCTGGAATTGGCTGCATCGCGGTGTAAGTGAAATTTTTCCCGATCGCCCCGATAGTCACGATCCTGATGAGAACTTACAACGACGCATTGAGCAGTCCGGACAACCGTTGAGAGTAAAATTAGGCATCGATCCCACTGGGACAGATTTGCATCTCGGCCATAGTATTGCTGTGCGGAAATTGCGAGCCTTTCAGGATGCTGGCCATACAGCAGTTTTGATTATTGGTGATTTTACCGCTCAAATTGGTGACCCAACCGGAAAATCTGAGGTGCGCCGTCAATTAACGGGCGAACAGGTGAAGGAAAATGCCCAAACCTATTTGGATCAATTGCGTCCTATCCTAGATTTTGAGACTCCCGGACGGTTGGAAATTCGCTATAACTCGGAATGGTTGAGCCAGTTGGATTTAAGTGAAATTTTAAAACTTTTGGCCACGATGACGGTGGGCCAAATGTTGGCGAAAGAAGGCTTTGCTGAACGCTATAGCCAGGAAAATCCGATCTATCTCCATGAGTTTCTCTATCCTCTGATGCAAGGCTATGATTCTGTGGCAGTCAAGGCTGATGTGGAGTTAGGAGGAACTGACCAAAAGTTTAATATTGCCGTGGGTCGAGATTTACAGCGCCATTTTGGACTTAAACCTCAGTTTGGTTTGTTAGTCCCGATTTTGCTGGGGACGGATGGAGTGCAGAAAATGTCGAAATCCTTGGGCAATTATGTGGGAGTGTGGGAGAATGCTGTCACCATGTATTCTAAGTTGGAAAAAACTCCGGATTCGATTATTCAAGATTATGTGGAGTTGCTCACTAATCTTTCTTGGGATCAGTTACCAGACAATCCTAGGGAACGGCAAAAGGTATTAGCGTTGGATGTGGTAACTCAGTATAAGGGGCAGGAAGCGGCTTTAGAAGCTCAAAAAGCAGCGTTGAGTCAAGGAGAAGCGGGAACGATTCCTGAGTTTAGTTTGCAAAATGTGGAGTTTCCAGCCAAGTTATTTTACATTGTCAGCGCAGCGGGATTATCCAAGGGATCTTCGGAAGCGAGGCGTTTGATCCAAGGCGGTGGGGTAAAATTAGCTGGGGAAAAAGTGAGCAATCCCAATTTAGTGTTTGAACAAGCTGAGGAGATGGAGGGCAAAGTGTTGCAGGTGGGTAAAAACAAGTTTGCGCGGTTGATGAAATAAGGAGGGGAAAGTATGACGGCTGGCCACCGCATTATCGTGCCGTTGGATGTTTCAAGTCGGGAAGAGGCGATCGCTCTTTTGGATCGATTGCCCGATGTCGAGTTCTGGAAAGTGGGCCTCGAATTATTTGTCAGCACTGGCCCCAGCATCCTCGATGAACTCAAACAACGGCACAAGCGCATTTTTCTCGACCTCAAATTTCATGATATCCCCAATACCATGGCTGGAGCCTGTCGAGCCGCCGGACGCTATGGGGTGGACTTGTTGACTGTCCATGGAGTGGCCGGTCGAACCGCCTTGCAGCGTGCCCTAGAAGCCGCCAGAGAAGGGGCGGAATCGGTGGGATTATCCCCTCCGAATCTGTTAGCAATCACCTTGCTCACAAGCTTAAATTCGCGAGATTTAGCCTTCGATCTCAAAGTGCCTGTGGAGTTGCCTGAATATACTCTACAGATGGCTCTACTCGCCCAGGAATCGGGCATTCAGGGGGCTGTCTGTTCTCCTCAAGAAGCGACCCAACTGCGGCGTGTCTGTGGTGACGAGTTTCTGTTGGTTTGTCCGGGGGTACGCCCGACTTGGGCTGAAGGGGGAGACCAGCGACGGGTGATGACTCCCCAAGAGGCACTTAAAGCAGGGGCGAGTTATTTAGTGATTGGGCGACCCATCACAGCGGCTACCGATCCCCAAGGAGCCTGGAGGCGGATTATTGATGAGCTTACAGGTTAAATCCGATGCTGTTCTGGAACTTGACCCTTGGACATCCTTGGGTTGTGTATGAAGGTTCAGAAGTTAGGGTTGCCTCAACTCCAGCGCTTTGCAATGTTGTGGAGTGCAAGGGCAAGGTCGCATCCCCAAAGCTATGTACCACGATCCTATTCCCTATTCCCCATTCCCTATTCCCTAGCGCTTTACGCGATGGGGATAATTTTGAGCAGTTAATCCAGGATATGGTGCAGGATTTTCCCGGTTATGCTAATCGGATGATTCAGCGTCAGCGCGACTTGATAAAACCGAATCCTTTACCCTCAGTCATTACGGTGGGAAAACCCGATTTTGACCCTTTACCGCTTCCCTTTGAAGAAGAGATTCCAGACAATTCCCGTCAAGTGTTTCTCACCTCCTTAGAGCGCACCTATGAAGGGTTGAGCATTGTCGATCGCCAAGTCTATTATTGGCTGTTTTTGAGCGAGACTGAACAGGGATGGGAGTTGGTCTTACTCTTGTCTGCAGTGACGGATGGGGAGCGGTTATTTCGTTTACCAGAGAGTCGAGAAGCCGCCATTTCCGAGGCGATTCGGATTTGGCTGCGCGATTATCAGTTTAATCAGAAAGCGAGTTTCTATAGCAGCGAAAGGGAGAGTTAGGACATTTTCTATTGCGATTCGTGCCTATTGCCTCAAACCATAACCTCACTGTCCTAATCAACTCTTTCACTGCTATATCAGCAAGCGATCTCACTGACCGAGAAGTTGGAAGCCGCTCTACCCTTCTGTATCTGTCTGACTAAATGAATGATGGAGATGATTAAAAATGAGAACATTGAAGATAAGGCGATCGCGGCAGACAGTTGGCTGGAGGTAGGCCAGGTTATGTATGCGGGTGACCCAGGTGGCATTATGGTGAATATTATCACACCCACCCAACCTTATTGTTTATCTTTAACTCATATGAGGATCTGGATTAATGCTCCTGCTCTGGGGAGAAGGCAGTACTTTCGCAATAGTTAATGAATGGGTAAGCTGATAGTGAAAGTGCTGCCCTCTCCCAATTTGGAAACGACGTTGACGCGCCCTCCCATGCCTTCGATCAGGGTTTTGACAATGGATAAGCCTAAGCCGGTTCCGCCTGTGGAACGGGCGCGAGCGTCGTCAACGCGGTAAAAGCGCTCGAAGATTCTGGCTTGATGGGCTAGGGGAATGCCTTCACCCCGATCGCACACTTGCAGACAAACGCGGTCGCTCTCTTTATCGAGTTTCACGGTAATTACGGTGTCAGGGTCGGAATATTTGACGGCATTATCGATTAAATTAAGCAAGACTTGCTTTAAGCGATTGCGATCGCCTTTAATCTCCACCGGCCACTCCCCTAAATCCAGTTCTATACTCCGGTTGCTATACTGTTGCGCCATATCAACAACTTCTAAAACTAAGTCGGTTAGGGATATCTTGTCCAGTTCAAAATGAATGTGTCCATTATCCGTCCGTGCCAGTTCTAGCAAATCTTGCAACAATTGAATCGTGCGATCGGCTTCTCCTGCTGCGGTTTCCAGGGCTTCCCGTTGAGGTTCGGTAAGATTTTTTCCCCGTCTTAGGGTACTTTGCAAATAGCCATGGACAATGGTTAACGGGGTTCGCAACTCATGGGAAACATTGCTGACAAATTGCCGCTGATGTTCCCAAGATTCAGATAAGCGCGAGAGCATCAAATCTAAGGTTTTAGTCAACTCTTGTAGTTCGGAAGGAGCTGGATCTAAGCTGAGGGAAACTTCCCCTAAATCTTGTGCCGAAATTTTAACTGCATATTCGCTAATTTTACGCACCGGATCGAGCGATCGCCGAATATAGACCGCCATCATAATCACAATCAGGAGCAATGCAAACACGCTCACCCCGATCAAATTCCTGAGCATTTCCAGAAGCATTTTTTGCTCTGAGGTGATATCTTGAGCCAGATAGAGTTTACCCAAGTGTTGCTCATTTGCCCTGAGTGGGCCGGCACAGAGAACCAAATAGCGCCCTTTGTAGGGGTAGACTTCCGGTTGAATGGGAGCATTACTAATGTTGAGGAGATCGGCATTTTCGGGATAGAGCGATCGCTGGAGATTGGGCGATCGGGCAATAATTTCACCATCTGGAGCTTGAATCCACAAAAAAATATTTTCAGCGCTTACATCTTGAATCACCATTTCTAAAGTTTCACGCTGGCTAAAGCGTTGACTATAAATCTTGATATCATTCGGTAAGCGTTCGGCAATGTATTCTATATTTTGTTTATGGGTTAAGACCAATTGTTGCTGCATTTTTAAGCCTGTGGCAATGGCAACTGATCCTAATCCAATTCCAGACACGATTGCTAGACCCAGCGTGAGACGAAATTGTAGCGAGTTAAACTTAAACTTAAATCGATGCCCTAAATTTTTAATTAACATGCTCTCATCTGTGCCAGTAACTTCCCCTCACCCCTACAGATTAAGTTGCAATTCTGAGAAAAGCCTGATAATGCTCTAAAGGAACCCTGAAGGTTTATTTATTAACGGTGAATTATCCCTTGAACTACGGCTACACTATCCTGAATTAAAGGCAATCATTGAGCCACATTCACTTTAAGGGGATTTTCTGACATCAGTAACTTCTTTTAACTCCTCCCCACTGACGGCGATCGCCCGCGAGAAAAGTAGCATTTGATTTAATATGTAAACTTTAAAAAAAATTAGGGTTGCCTTTGAGCAACCCTTAAATTCATGAGCGGGTTAACAATCTATTGACTCGATTTCGGTTCTAATTTGATATTAGTCGCTAATCCCAACATCTCAAGCAGTCGAATTGTCATCCAAGTCATATCAATTTCCCACCATTGCAAACCATGGCGAGCTGAATATTGATAGGCATGATGGTTATTGTGCCATCCTTCACCATAGGTAACGAGGGCAACCCACCAGCAATTTTTGGAGTGGTCATGACTTTCATGGGTAACATAACCAAACTTATGAGTGGCACTGTTGACAAACCAAGTGCAATGGAAGACAACAGCCAAGCGGACAAATATTCCCCAAACGACAAAAGGCCAACCGCCTAAGAAATACAAGAGGAGACCAAAGGCAACTTGGATCAGGACAAAATTCTTTTGTAAAAACTGGTAAACTGGGTCATCCCCAATATCTTTGGTAAACCGGGGGACTTCACTGCGTTTAGGAATAATATGTAAAAGCCATCCCATGTGACTCCACCAGAACCCAGCGTTAGAATCATGGGGATCGGCTTCAGTATCTGAATAAAGATGGTGCATCCGATGAAGTCCGACCCAATCAAGTACACCGCCTTGACAGGCTAAACTGCCGCAAAAAATGAGGAAGTATTCTAGCCATTTGGGGGCTTGGAAACTCCGATGGCTGACTAAACGGTGAAATCCTAGGGTAATGCCTAATCCACCCGTAATCCAGTGGAGGACTAGAGCTAATGCTATCGCAGACCAACTAAAGTTACTGGGCAGGAAAGCAAACAAGGCCGCTAGGTGAATTAATAGGAAGTAGCTGACGTTGACCCAATCTAGGGGATGTTTATTGGTTGTGGCAACACTCATGCAGTAATCTCAATTTATAACAATGCAGGATATCCTGCTGTTTGGAACGATTGCGCCCCTTTACCCATTAGTAGAGAAAAATGAATCCCTTAGAACAGATCCAAGAGGCACAACATGCACTCGCCCCTATTTTTTCTAGCGTGGATGCTCGAATTAAGCACAATTTACGAAAAGTTTTGCAGGCTTTTCGATCGCAGAAAGTGGGGGTACATCATTTTTCTAGTGTAACGGGTTATGGTCATAATGACCTAGGGCGGGAAACCTTCGATCGCGTTTTGGCTGAAGTCATGGGATCGGAACGGGCGATCGCCCGCGTGCAGTTGGTATCGGGAACCCATGCGATCGCCTGTGCCCTTTTTGGGGTATTGCGTCCGGGAGATGAGCTGCTCTCGGTTGCAGGCGCTCCCTATGACACCCTGGAGGAGGTAATTGGACTGCGGGGTAAAGGGGCGGGATCGCTGATGGACTATGGGATTGAGTACCGTCAGTTGGAGTTAACGCCAAAAGGTGAAATGGATTGGGAAGCTCTAGCGCAAGGGGTGAAACCACAGACGCGGATGGTCTTGATTCAGCGCTCTTGTGGCTATTCCTGGAGATCGAGTTTGTCTATTGCGGATATTGCCAAAATTGTGGAGATGGTGAAGGGGCAAAATCCAGATACCGTCTGTTTTGTGGACAACTGCTATGGGGAATTTGTGGAAGAACAGGAACCCACGGAAGTGGGGGCAGATTTGATGGCGGGGTCTTTGATTAAGAATCCGGGGGGAACTTTGATGACGGCTGGTGGGTATCTGGCTGGTCGTTCTGACCTCGTAGAGCAGGCTGCTTGCCGCTTGACCGCCCCTGGAATTGGCAGTACGGGAGGGGCTACATTTGACCAGCATCGCCTGTTATACCAGGGTTTATTCTTGGCTCCGCAGATGGTGGGCGAGGCATTGAAGGGGAATTATTTGGTCGGGTATGTGTTCGAGCGCCTGGGATATGCCGTGAATCCCGCTCCTTCGGCTCCCCGACGGGATCTGATTCAGGGCATTCGCTTGGGTTCACCCGATAAATTAAAGGCATTTTGCCGGGCAATTCAACAGTTTTCTCCGGTGGGTTCCTACCTCGATCCGGTTCCGGGGGAGATGCCTGGATATGAGAGTGAGTTAGTGATGGCTGGGGGTACGTTTATTGATGGGAGTACCTCCGAGTTGTCAGCAGATGGGCCGTTGCGGGAACCCTATGTGGTGTTTTGTCAGGGAGGAACCCATTGGACGCATGTGGCGATCGCTTTGGAAGCGGCGATCGCTGCGGTAGAGTCTGTGAAAGCCTGAAAAAGGCGATCGTCCCAAATATATAGGGGCTTTCCGGCTGGAAAGCCCCTACCGAGGTTGCTGACGACTTAAATTAAGCCATTTGGCAGTTGAACTGAGACAAATGTCAACTGTTGCAAGGTAAACTGACCGGTCAGAACACCCAAAATTTGGTTGGTTGCTGTAATACTCAGCACCGTATTGTTACCGTTGATGGTCGCCGTCAAAGCAGCAGGGGTCAAATTACCGGTTAAGCCAATAATATCAACGCCAACTTGATAATCTTGGATGAGATCCGCTTGTGCTACAGTGGCAACTGCTGTACTGGTGCGGAGAACAAACAGATCGTTACCGGCTCCACCCAGTAAGGTATCCGTACCAAAATCTCCACTCAGGACATCATTACCATCACCACCAATGAGGGAGTCATTGCCCTGGCCGCCGAAGCTGGTATCGTTACCTGTACCACCAGAAACCGTATCGTTGCCGCGATCGCCCATCAACGAATCATCACCCTCATCACCATTGACGGTATCATTCCCTTGACCACCAAATCCAGTATCATTACCGATACCACCCGAGATCTGATCGTTACCTGTATTGCCACTAACGATATCGTTACCTGTATCACCCGTCATGACATCATCACCGCCAAGACCATACAGTTGATCGTTGCCATCCAAGCCTTGTAAACTATCACTACCCGTCGTTCCTGTCAACAAATCATCTCCTGAAGTTCCAGGAACCGGGTTCAGACCGGGTGTTGGAGTTGGAGTTGGAGTTGGACTACTCGACGGAGGAGCCACTGGGTCAGTTATACCTGGAGTTGGAGTTGGAGTTGGGGTTGGAGTTGGGGTTGGGGTTGGAGTTGGGGTTGGGGTTGGGTTTGGGGTTGGAAATGCAGCCAGGATAGCTGTACTTGTCAAATTACCAACTGTCTCGATTACACCTATACCCCCAGCAATACCTTCAGTGGTTGAGAAGTAATTATCAATCTTCAGGTCATTAGCGGCATTAAAAGCACCATCATTATTCAAGTCAATAATCAAACTGGTACTCGTTTCTGATTCACGGAATACTCCTACATCCCCAGTTGTTGCCGTCTGACCGGGTGTAGTGATTGCCAACTGAGTAGCATCACTGATACTAAGTGTGTCAGTTCCTGCCACATCATTGATTACTGTTCCTGCACCATTTGTCTTGTTTAGATTGTAAGTATCGTTTCCGGCACCAGCATTGAGGGTCAAAGATCCACTGGTTCCGCCAGTAATTACATCAGCTTGAGCAGAGCCTAGTACAGCTTCAATATTTTGAATTGTATAACTGATGGTACTATTAGTGTCTGTTGCAGTCCCTGCACTCAAATCGATCGTAAATCCAACAGTTGCTTGCGCAAAGGAGAGCCAGTCTGTATTAGCACCTCCATCAAAAGTAGAGCTAGTGGCATCTATTCCTGCGACTAGGGTGTCATTACCAGCATCGCCAGAAACAGCATTTTGACCTGCTCCACCGTCTAGATAATCATTGCCGTCACCACCATCGAGTTGGTCGCCATCGTCTTCTCCAAGTAGAGAATCATCCCCCGTTCCCCCTTGAAGAGTATCAACTCCTGCTCCTCCCTTTAAAGTATCATTATCAGCACCACCGAGGATTGAATCATTTTCAGTTCCTCCTTCGAGACTATCAGTCCCTGCTTCTCCTTCTAGAGTATCGTTTCCTGTGCCTCCTAAGACAATGTCATTTCCGTCACCTCCTAGGATCGAATCATTACCATCTTCTCCATTAAGATAATCGTTTTCTGTGCCACCTGTAATTTGGTCATTTCCGGTGCCTCCTAATAAAGAGTCAGCACCTGCATCCCCTTGAATTGTATCATTTCCTGCATCTCCTGTTTGAGTGTCATTTCCTGCCCCTCCAATTAAAGTATCTTCCTGTTCACCACCTACTAAGGAATCGTTACCATCCTTACCATCAAGAGTATCAACCCCTGTACCCCCTAATAGAGTATCATTACCTGCTCCTCCATCTAGACTATCAGGCCAGTGCCCCCCATCTAAAAGGTCATCTCCTTCTCCTCCCAGAAGGGTATCATCATTATCCCCTCCAGATAAAGTATCATTACCATTTTCTCCCTGGAGTTCATCGTTTTCAGTCCCCCCATCTAAAAGGTCATTTCCTTCTCCTCCTTTTAAGGTGTCATTACCTGCATCTCCAATCAGATTATCATCATTATCTCCTCCTTCAATGCTATCATTATCTCGACCACCATTGAGAAAGTCATTTCCAGCCAACCCTTGTAGGGTGTCATTACCAAATAGCCCTGTAATCACGTCATTTTGGGCTGTTCCCTCTAAAAGCTCAGAGTTATTAGTTCCTTGGATGATTGCCATAATTTCTGTACTCCGGAGTATTTACTGAAGATAGAATTCTAGAAGACAAACGCTAAGTCAGCTACTGATAGAAATGCAATACCTTAACCTAGCTTTTTCATGTTAGCTCTAGATTGCCGGGACTACAGACTCATTTATGTTAATTCCAGATTATTTTTTGTGTGGTGTGATAGATCAATAATAAGGTTAAACAGCAGATAATAGCAAATTTTGTGGAAGTTGGCTAGTTTAGTCCTATAGAAGACAAGAACTGTTGATTTTTTATCTGGCAGAAATCTATGTCAAGACAAATAACTTAAGTATAAATACGCAGTATTCTTTTTTTCTGTATTTTATTTTTAATAATTTATGTTTATGCTATATAGACAGCAATAGGAAAATCCTATGGATTAGGCAAAAATCATATCATGTGTAACAAAAATGATAGTTCGTCTGAATTAAGATGAGAGTTTAAAGTTCAAAACTCAAGGATTTTTGTGAGGTAATGAATGTACTTAGATGAGTTATGGAGAACTATCTTGCGATCGTTTTGCCTAGTAGTTTCAGGGGAAACTGTGGTTAGATGATGGTGGGATTGAAAGACGGTAAGCTAGATGGTGTAATGGTTATGAGTTCTATTTTACAGTTGCTGGGGATTATTGCGATCGCCTCCTGTCTCAGTATTATTACTCAGCCTATCACCTTGAATAATCACGAGGTTGAGTGGAAAGCAACTCAAGGGAGAGATCCATCTACCCAGTCAATTGTACTGGAAAATAGAAGCGATCGCTCCCTAAGCGGTCTGGTTGTATCAGGCAGTCGGGGAATTCCCATTCTATTTTTTAGTTTAGGACTCACCAGTGTTGTTTTAATTAGCAAAACCTTGAACAGAACAAATAAAAACCATCTCTTCACTACCCCGAAAAACTTCCCCGATCGAGAAAACAAAGGTTTTAATCATATTTTATGGGAATCAAATCCAGCGTTTTTTGTAGCTATTGGGATAGATGGAAAAGTAAAAAAAATCAATAAATCGATGCTGGAAGTTGTCGGGTATACAGCAGAAGAAGCGATCGGTTTAGATTATCTCTCTCATTTTGTTCCAGAAGCCGATCGTGCTGAATTATCAGTAATATTTGAACATCACTATCATTCCTTGGAACCCATCCATCATCAAAATCGCATCTTAACTAAAGAAGGTCAAGAACTTTTAGTAGAGTGGAATGGACGTTCTATTGCCAATCCAGAAACAAATCAAATTGAATATTTTGTGGGTTTAGGCATTGATATTACTGACCGTCAACGTCGTGAAACGGAAATTCATCTCCTTTATCAACTCACTCAAGCGGTTAGTGAATCCAAGAATTTCGATCATGCTTTGGCAGTGACGATGGAACTGATTTGTGAAGCCACTCGTTGGGATATTGCTGAAGCTTGGATACCATCTGCTCAAAAACAGGAGTTGGTCTGTAGTCGAGTCTGGTATCAACAAAGTCATATCCGTCCAGAAATCTATCCACAAATCCAATATTTTCGAGCGGTCAGTGAGCAGATTGCGTTTCCACCTCATGTCGGTTTACCTGGACGAGTGTGGGGTTCACAAAAAACGGAATGGGTTTTTGATATCTCTCAAGGATCAGGTGATTTGTTTTTCCGCAATAAAGTAGCGGCAGAATGTGGTATTAAAGCAGGTTTGGGTGTTCCTATTGTAGCCAATAATCATATTCTAGCTGTGTTGGTTTTCTTCAGAAGATGCTCTCAAGAAAGAGATTCTAAGTTGATGGAATTGGTTGCTTCTGTAGCGATGCAACTTGGATCAATGTTTGAATCGAAGCAAGCTGAGGCAAAATATCGAAGTATTTTTGAGAATTCTATGGAAGGGATTTTTCAAACGACTCCTGAAGGAAAAATGATTGGTGCTAATCCAGCATTGGCGAAAATTTATGGGTATGAATCGGCTGAAGATTTGATGGATAATATGGCAGATGTGGAGCATCAACTCTATGTTAATCCGGAGAGTCGAAAAAAATTCAAAGTGTTGTTACAAGAAAAAGAAGTCCTCTCTCAGTTTGAAGCGGAAATTTATCGTCGGGATGGCAGCATTATTTGGATTTTGGAACGAGCGAGGGGGGTTAAAGATAACCAAGGAAAGTTACTCTATTATGAGGGTTCTGTCGTTGATATTACAGAACAAAAACAGCAGGAAAAAAGACTGCGCTATTATGCGTCTCATGATTCGTTGACAGGACTGATTAATCGGGCCTATTTTATCAAAGCGTTAGCGAAGGCTAATGCTCTATATCATGAAAATCCCAACTATCAATTTGCGGTTTTATTTATTGATTTAGATGGGTTTAAGAGTATTAATGATAGTATGGGACATTGGGTGGGCGATTTGTTGTTGATTGCGATCGCCTGGACTCTACGACAGTGTATTAGCGAACACGACACGATTGCGCGATTAGGCGGAGATGAGTTTACCATTCTGGTGGAAAACCAGGATCGGCTACAAGATGTAATTAATATTGCTAACCAGATTCACGAACATCTCGAACAACCCTTTAAGTTAGGGGGTCATGATTTGTTTATGCAGGCTAGTATTGGTATTGCTTATAACTTGCCGGAGAACCAGGATGTGGATGATATCCTGCGCAATGCAGATATTGCGATGTATCGAGCTAAAAAACAAGGTAAAAATTGTACTGTTGTTTTTGATTGGACTATGCGTCAAGAAGCGATGGAGCGAATGCAGATTGAAACAGATCTGCGTTTACTACTCTATCCAGAAAATAAGAATCATGCACATCCAGGAGAATTTTATGTCTACTATCAACCTATTGTCGCGTTAGGAAGCGGTAAAATTATTGGTTTTGAATCTTTAATTCGATGGTATCATCCGGAGAGAGGATTTGTTTCTCCTGGGATGTTTATCCTCGTTGCTGAAGAATCGGGTTTAATTGGTGCGATTGGTGAATGGGTATTATTAGAAAGTTGTCGGCAATTAAAACAGTGGCACACCCAATTTAGGAATTTTTCCCACTTAAAGATGAGTGTGAATTTATCGAGTCGCCAATTAACGCCCAATTTATGCGATCGCATCGATCAGATTCTAGCTGAAGCGGATTTACCGGGCAAATACTTGAAGCTAGAGATTACGGAAACGGCTATCATGGAAGATCCTGAAAGTGCGATCGCCATTTTCCAGGAACTAAAAAAGCGCAATATCGAACTCTCCATTGATGATTTTGGCACAGGATACTGTTCTTTAGCTTACTTACATCGTTTCCCAGTTGATACTCTGAAAGTGGATCGTTCTTTTGTGCAAACCATCACGCAATTGGGAGAAAATGCAGAAATTGTTCATACCATTATTTCTCTGGCGCACAGTTTAGGGATGGAAACTATTGCTGAAGGGATTGAAACCATCGATCAGATGCAGCAACTGCGCAGTTTGAATTGCACATTTGGTCAAGGCTACTTTTTCGCTAAACCCTTAGATGCTGAAAATGTTACTCGATTATTACAGGATGAAAAACGTTTTTGAGTTAACTCAAACCGGCACGTACTTTAATCCCATATTCCGACTCAAACGCCTCTTTTTTGTCATCAATACTCCAACGTTCTAATTCACAATTATCATTTATATTGGCTGGCTTAAGTTTTAAATACAACTCTTTTGTTGCAGGATTATAATGACAAGCAAAAGACTCGACTGCCCCAATTTGTCGGCGGTCTAAAGCAACCGCTAATCGTAAAAATGGGCTAACTTGACTCACTAACTGGCGATCGCTCTTATGCATCAAATTGGTATAGTTTTCATGCTTTTTCTTCGGGGCACTTTTCCGATGATATCGGGCGATATTGGCAATGATTTCTACTTCGTTTTCTGTATATCCCAGTAATTCACCATGGCGAATTAAATAATAGGAATGCTTATGATGGGCTGCATGGGACACATAAACTCCACAGTTATGTAAAATTGTGGCTACATAGAGTAGTTCTCGTTCTGAGTTTCCCCAATAATGGAGAATTCCTTGGGTACAATCAAACAGATGAACAGCAAAATTAGCCATACGCTGACTCGATTCTAAGTTCACCTGATATTTTTGGGCTACTTTGAGGACACTACGATAGCGAACTTGGCTTTGATATTCTAATTTATCGCCAATTAAACCATGAGTGAGCATCCAGTCTACAATGATACCTTCTCGTAGGGCACGCTCGCAAATTACTAAGGAATTAATGCCCAATAAAATCATGGCTTCTTGGAGAACTAAAGCGCCTGCGATAATGATTTCTGAGCGTTTTTCCGACATTCCGGGAATTTGAGCGCGATCGCTCTCTGGCAGCTTACGCAAATGCTCAATAATCTCTTGTAAATTTTTCAGCTTTAACTCATAACCGGTTAAGGGACTCGGTTCCATACCTAACCGTTCCCAAGCATCAATACACGCTAAGGTTTCAATGGTTCCCGATGTGCCCACTAACTGGGGAATTTCACCCCGTTGCAGATAACTTTGTAGCTCTTCCACTGCCCGTTCTAAGCGTCCTCGAATATAGGCTTTGAGATAGTTAAATTCGCGATCGCTAATCGGATCGGTGGTAATAAATTCTGCTGTTAACCGGACGGCTCCCACCTTCGTGCTGCTCAGGGAGCGAGGTTCTTGTCCATCTCCTAAAATTAACTCTGTCGATCCTCCACCAATATCAATAATGGCATGGGGTAAACCTTGAAAGTCCATCCCAGAAAGGACTCCCAAATAAATGCGTCGTGCTTCTTCTGGCCCGGAAATCAGATTAATCTCTAATCCTAGTTCAGATTTAATCTGTTTGAGGAAATCCCGACCATTGGGGGATTCCCTTACGGCACTGGTGGCAACGGCAACAACTTCATCCGCTTCGAGACTTTTGGCAATTTGTAAAAAACGCCGAAAAGCAGCGATCGCCCTCTCCATGACCTCTACTTTCAGCGCCCCCGTTTTTGAGTCGCGATCGCCCAAACGCACTGTTTCCTTTTCCCGGTCAATAATGGTAAACGTGGGGAGTGTGGGATCAATCCGAACCACCACCATATGTACAGAATTGGTTCCCACATCAATCGCCGCTAAAATCTGAGGCGTTTCGGGTGTCGGAAACGTAGGAGTCTGAATCAGGGTTGAGGAATCGACGATTTGATTAACCATGATAATGCTTTCTTTGGTCTAAGTTTTACGATCCAGGGTATCTTTAAAAGGGACTCAATTGACCTCTCCTATGATCGAACATATCGTCTTGTTTCAATTTAAACCCGATGCCTCCCCCGAAAGCCTCTCAGCCGTCGTTACCAGACTCAGGGAATTAAAAGGTAAAATTCCCCAAATTCTGGCATTATCTTGTGGCGAAAATTTCTGCGATCGCGCCCAAGGATTTACCCATGGATTAGTTGCTCGTTTCCAAGACTCTGCCAGTCTACAAGCCTATCAAGATCATCCCGCCCATCAAGAAGTCGTACAAACACTCATTAAGCCGATCGCAATTAACATTTTAGCCATGGATTATGAAATCCCAGAGGATGGTCAATAGGATAGGGAGATAGGGGGATAGGGAGATGGGGGAAAGTCCCTTTCCTGTGGGAGAGGGATTTAGGGAGAGGGCATAATTACCATGGAATTTGAACAAGTCCGGGCTGCATTTCAACAGATTTGGGGATATGACGATTTTCGCACTCCCCAAGGGGAAATTATTCAGACTTTATTGAGACAAGAAGATGCCCTCGTCGTCATGCCCACTGGTGGCGGAAAATCCATTTGTTTTCAACTTCCTGCCCTCCTGCAAAACGGAGTAACCTTAGTTGTTTCTCCGCTCGTGGCACTGATGGAAAACCAAGTACAAGAACTGCGACAACGGAACCTCAAAGCTGCTTCTATCCATAGCGAACAGCCCACGTATGTCCGGAAACAGGTCTTCCGACAGCTTGAAGAGCAGAAACTGAGATTACTCTATCTTTCTCCAGAAACCTTATTCAGTCCTCCCGTTTGGGATCGACTTTGTTTACCCAAACTTAAGATTAATGGATTCATTTTAGATGAGGCCCATTGTTTGGTTCAGTGGGGGGAAACCTTTCGCCCCGCTTATCGCCGGTTGGGTGCAGTTCGTTCGGCTTTATTAAAGCATAAACCTAGAGGGACAAAATTGGCGATCACCGCCTTTACCGCGACTGCTGATTCCTACACCCAATCGATTCTCAAAGAAGTATTGGATCTGCAAGATCCGCAAACGTTTCTCCTCAATCCTTATCGGGAAAATCTCCATTTAAGCGTTAAAATTGCTTGGTCACCCAGAGGACGCAAAAACCAAATTTTGCAGGTTCTCAAACGATCGAATGAGGAAAGTGGGTTAATCTATGTTCGCACCCGCAAAGATAGTGAAATGCTCTCTCAATGGCTCCAGCAGCACCAGCTTACCACGGCTGCTTATCACGCGGGTTTAAGTCCAGAGCAGCGACGAACGATTGAAAATCAATGGTTTGAGGAAGATGTGCAAGCGGTTGTCTGTACTTCTGCCTTTGGAATGGGGATTAATAAACCCAATGTGCGCTGGGTAATGCACTACCATCCGCCCCTACTTTTATCCGAATATATGCAGGAAGTGGGCAGAGCAGGACGAGATGGACAACTGGCGCGAGCGATTACTTTAATCAGTGAACCTACGGGATGGCTCGATCCTGGGGATAAGCAACGCCAAAATTATTTTATCGGACAACAGCGATCGCTCCAACAAGTCGCCCAAAGCCTCACCTATACCCTACCCCCTCAAGGGGATGTACGGCAGCTCAGTCAATCCTATCGCCAAGCTCCCCTCGCCTTATCCGTGCTGCATAGCCAAGGAAAGCTCCAATGGCACAGTCCATTTCACTATGAAATTCTGTCGAGTTCTTCATCGAGTGCTTTAGACAATAACCAAGCGATACGAAAGATGCAGCGCTATTTAATAACTTGTGGCTGTCGCTGGAAATTCCTGTTAGAAGCCTTTGGATTTAAGGTGGCAGACAATTATCGGTGCTTGCATTGCGATCGCTGTGAGTTCATGGGGAGATAGGGTAGTAAGCTCTGGAGAATGCGTCTTTCTATGGGCGATCGCAGTTATCATTGCAAATACTATCATAGAATGTTGAAACCCACATTCCGCACGACAAAGTGTAGCATAGATAATGAGACCAAGTGGAGGGAATATTTACCCGGAAAAAAACTGGAGAAAAACGAGAAACCATAGGAAAATAGAAGTGATTGTATGGCTCAAAGCCTGGTCAG
>NZ_JAQMUE010000009.1 GCF_028330985.1 Roseofilum reptotaenium CS-1145
CTGACTTTTCCCCATTTTTCGCGACATCTATCAGTTCTTGACGTTGCTCTGTACTCAATTTAATGCGATACTTAAGCTTGGGGTTACTCATAGGTACCTCCGATAACTCTTACCCACAATTTTAAGCTTGCCAGTCCAGTAGGGTGGGCAGTGCCAGAGTTGTCGAAGTTGAATCAATGGCTTAGATCAAATTCATTAATTTAGCTAAAGGAAATACAGCACGATTCTCCCAAACCCGTACAATGACTGTTGGCCATTGGCTGTTGCGTCTTGCCTCTATAGCAGGCTGGCTGGGCAGCAGGTCACTGGCAACTGAATATATAGACCTCTTGCAGAAATCAGGCACTCTAGTAATAGGCAATAGTCATAAGAATATATGATGACGGCATTACTATTCATTTTCTGCCCACTTCTGTAAGAAGTCTAATTTCTCTTCGCACTCTAAAACTCAAGAACTATGCCCCGTCGCAACGATATTAAAAAAATTCTTCTCCTCGGTTCTGGCCCGATTGTCATTGGCCAAGCCTGTGAATTTGACTATAGTGGCGTACAAGCGTGTAAAGCCCTACGCTCCGAGGGATACGAAGTGGTGCTGATTAACTCCAACCCAGCAACCATCATGACCGATCCAGAAACGGCAGAGCGGACGTATATTGAACCGCTCGTGCCTGAAATTGCCGAGAAAGTGATCGCCCAGGAACGCCCAGATGCCCTATTGCCGACGATGGGCGGGCAAACGGCGCTCAACTTGGCGGTTAACCTGGCCAAAAATGGCACACTGGAGCGTTATGGGGTGGAACTGATTGGAGCCAAACTTGAGGCAATTGAAAAGGCAGAAGACCGGCTGTTGTTCAAGGAAGCGATGCAGCGCATTGGGGTGAAAGTGTGCCCGTCGGGAATTGCCAATACCCTGGATGAGTCCAAACAAATTGCAGCCGAGATTGGGGTGTATCCCCTGATTATCCGCCCAGCGTTTACTCTGGGGGGAACTGGGGGCGGTATTGCCTATAACCAAGAGGAATTTGAGACGATGGCCCAGTATGGGCTAGATTGCTCGCCCATGTCTCAGATTCTGATCGAACAGTCATTGATTGGCTGGAAGGAGTATGAGCTAGAGGTGATGCGCGATTTGGCGGATAATGTGGTGATTATCTGTTCGATTGAAAACATTGACCCCATGGGAGTACATACGGGGGATTCGATTACAGTGGCTCCAGCACAGACGCTGACAGATAAGGAGTATCAGCGCCTCCGAGATGCGTCGATCGCCATTATTCGTGAGATTGGGGTGGAAACCGGTGGCTCGAATATCCAATTTGCAGTCAATCCGGTGGATGGGGATGTGATTGTGATTGAGATGAATCCCAGGGTATCGCGCTCCTCGGCCCTGGCTTCTAAGGCCACGGGGTTCCCGATCGCCAAATTCGCCGCTAAACTGGCAGTCGGCTATACCCTCGATGAGATTCCCAACGACATTACCCAAAAAACACCAGCTTCCTTTGAACCGACAATTGATTATGTGGTCACCAAGATTCCCCGGTTCACATTCGAGAAGTTCGCCGGAACGGAGCCGATTTTGACGACGCAAATGAAGTCGGTGGGTGAAGCGATGGCTATTGGGCGCACGTTCTGTGAGTCGTTCCAGAAGGCTCTGCGAAGCCTGGAAACCGGAAGAGCAGGTTGGGGCTGTGATAAGTCCGAGGTGCTGCCCAGTTTAGAGTCAATTCGCCAGGGTCTGCGGACACCGAATCCCGATCGCATCTTCACCCTGCGCCATGCCCTGATGGCTAAGATGTCGCTGGATGAGGTGTACGAGCTGACAGGAATTGACCCCTGGTTTTTGGACAAGTTTAACCAACTCTTGGACGCGGAGAAGTTCCTAAAGCGTACGCCCCTGTTAAGTATCAAGACCGACGAGATGCGGGAAATTAAACAGTTGGGATTTAGCGATCGCCAAATTGCCTTCGCCACGTCTACTAATGAGACAACGGTGCGATCTCGCAGACAAGAGTTGGGGATTACACCCGTATACAAAACAGTGGATACCTGCGCGGCGGAGTTTGAAGCCTTTACGCCCTATCACTATTCCACCTATGAACTAGGGGAAACCGAGACTCAACCCTCTGAACGGCGGAAAGTGATGATCCTTGGTGGTGGTCCCAACCGCATTGGCCAGGGGATTGAGTTTGACTATTGCTGCTGTCATGCCAGTTTCTCGTTGCGCGATGCTTCTTTTGAGACGATTATGGTCAACTCGAACCCGGAAACGGTTTCAACAGACTACGATACGAGCGATCGCCTCTATTTTGAACCTCTCACCCTGGAGGATGTCCTCAATATTATTGATGCGGAACAGCCGGAGGGCATCATTATTCAGTTTGGAGGACAAACGCCCCTGAAGTTAGCAGTTCCTTTACAGAGCGCCTTGGAGGATCATCCCAAAACTAAGATTTGGGGCACATCCCCCGATTCCATTGATACGGCCGAAGACCGGGAGCGGTTTGAAGCCATTTGCCAGGAGTTAAATATCTTACAGCCGCCCAATGGAATTGCGCGATCGACTCAAGAGGCGATTCGCGTGGCGGGTCGCATTGGCTATCCGGTGGTCGTCCGTCCCTCCTATGTTCTAGGGGGAAGAGCCATGGAGATTGTCTATTCGGATGGCGAACTGGAGCGGTATATGACGACCGCCGTGCAGGTGGAGCCAGACCACCCGATTCTAATTGATAAGTTCTTGGAAGGGGCGATCGAGGTGGATGTGGATGCCCTCTGTGATGCCACAGGTGAGGTGGTCATTGGCGGCATTATGGAGCATATCGAACAAGCGGGAGTCCATTCTGGAGACTCAGCCTGCGCGATTCCGCCGTTTACGCTCGCCTCATCCGTGTTAACGACAATCCGCACTTCGACGGTGGCTTTAGCGAAAGCTTTGAATGTAATTGGCTTGATGAATATTCAGTTTGCCGTGCAGCGCACTTCGGCTCCGCTCAGTGACCGGGTTTATATCCTGGAGGCAAATCCGAGGGCTTCGCGAACTGTACCCTTTGTGTCGAAGGCCATTGGTAAACCTTTAGCTAAGTTGGCTTCTCTCGTAATGTCAGGAAAAACCCTAGCCGAGGTGGGACTGACGGAAGAGATTATTCCACAGCATGTGTCGGTGAAAGAGGCCGTGCTGCCCTTTGAGAAGTTCCCCGGCGCGGATACCCTGTTGGGGCCAGAGATGCGATCGACTGGGGAGGTGATGGGGATTGACTCGTCGTTTGCCACGGCGTTCGCCAAAGCAGAAGTAGCCGCTGGCGTGCGGCTGCCGTTATCGGGTTGCGTGTTCGTCAGTTTGAGCGATCGCGAGAAGGAGGCGATTGTTCCGGCGATCAAAGAGTTGATGGAGCTGGGCTTTAGCGTTATGGCGACTGCGGGAACTCGGCGGGTGCTGAGGTCGAAGGGGCTGGAGAATGTGCAACCCATTTATAAGCTCCATGAGGGACGGCCCAATGTCCTTGATGAGATTAAGAACCACAATATCCAATTGATTATTAATACGCCCTCTGGTGAAGAGGCCCAGGCTGATGGCCGGCTGCTGAGGCGATCGGCTCTGACCTATAAGTTGCCCATTATTACTACGATTGCTGGCGCTAAGGCAACGGCTGAGGCCATTCGATCTCTGAAGTCTTCGCCCCTGGAAGTAAAGGCTTTGCAAGACCATATTCAGGCTTAGGTTTTGCTTGGTGGCGTGAGGGGTTTAACTATTCTTATTTCTTATAGATAGAATTCATTCCTTACGCTCCCCTGACTTCGCGATCGCCCCGTAGACCCTAGTCTATGGGGTTAATCTTTGGAATAAAATGGGGTTTCCCTATTGCCTATTGGTATTGCCTATTGCTAGAGTGCCTCCCCTAAAAAATTTACAAAAATGTTGTAAACAATGCATTTCTTCATAAAGTTCCTGGGTAACCTATGGGGAATCACAACTAGACAAGACCCGGGAGGTATTCCTCTATTCATTCTTAACCAGTAGACGCTAGCTTAAAACAATGTTACAATACTTAACATAATAGAATTCTGGTAGATAACGACAATGACAAGCGAACTCATTTTAGTCACAGCCACATCCGTTATCGGTCTGATCGTTGCCCAACGGCTCATTGAAAACCCATCGGAATCTGCCCCAGAAGCAGAAGTCGTTCCTATCCCTGTCAGAACAGATGAGACAGATAGCGCTATGCGCTAGGAAATAGGCAATAGCAAAGGGTAACAGTTCAAAATAGTGTGCATTTTGTCAAGTCCAAAATAGAACGCCAAGCTCATTGAATAGCACGATTTTTGGACACTTCAAAGAAACAGTGAAACCGGGTATTGCCTTTTGCTAGAGTGCCTTTTACCTCTCCTTACTCCTAGTCCAAGGACTAGCCTTCCTATTGTTGTCAACCCAAGACGCAGACCTATGAAAACCGCCCAAAACCCTACCGATCCCGTTCGTGCTTATCTTCGCGAAATTGGCCGTGTTCCTCTGCTCACTCATGAGGAGGAAATTACCTTGGGTAAGCAAGTGAAGTATTTAACCGATCTTCAAGAAACCAAAGATACTTTAGCCAAGGAAACTGACCAGGAACCGAGTTTAGAGGAATGGGCCAAAGTGGCTGGTGTTCCTGTAGGGGTGCTGCGTCAGGCCATCGCCCAAGGAGAACGAGCCAAGCGCAAGATGGTAGAAGCAAATCTGCGTCTGGTGGTCTCAGTGGCGAAGAAGTATATTAAACGCAATGTAGACTTGTTGGATTTGATCCAAGAAGGAACGATTGGGATGCAACGGGGGGTAGAAAAGTTTGACCCCACGAAGGGCTACCGGTTCTCTACGTATGCGTATTGGTGGATTCGTCAAGCCATTACTCGAGCGATCGCCGAAAAAGGACGCACCATCCGCCTACCGATTCATATTACAGAAAAACTCAATAAGATTAAGAAAGCTCAACGGCAGTTGTCCCAAACCTTGGGGCGATCGGCAACCATTAATGAGTTGGCCGAAGAGTTGGATCTGACTCCCAAACAAGTGCGGGAATACTTAGAACGTTCTCGTCTTCCTTTATCCCTGGATTTGCGCGTGGGAGATAACCAAGATACGGAATTGGGTGAGCTTTTGGAAGATACGGGCCCATCTCCAGAAGATTTCACCATGAATACGTCTCTGCGAGCTGAATTAGAGCAAATGATGACGGATTTAACCCCCCAACAACAGCAAGTTTTATCATTGCGGTTTGGGTTGGAAACCGGTCAATCCATGACCTTAGCCAAAATCGGCGATCGGCTCAACATCAGTCGCGAGCGGGTTCGTCAAATTGAACGGGAAGCTTTAGGTAAATTACGCAAGCGTAAAGCGGATATGCGCGAGTACATCGCCAGTTAGCGTCTCGCTCTCAAGAACAATACGATGTTGCGTCCCTTAATTCTGAACAAAAAACAAGCCGGTTCTACTGAACTGGCTTGTTTTCTGTTGTTAGGACAGGTAACGGGTGACTGATGGAATTTAGTTTTTAGAGTCGTCCTTAAAGCTGGATAACCATTCTTGGATTTGGGAGGAAGCAATATCACGACCCCCTAATCCGAAAGCAATGGCGATCGCCACAGCAACCGCTCCAAATAATAATCCAAAGGCTAGATTCACAATATCTGGGGCAATTCCCATCTGTCTCAACGCCATCGCCGCCACCAAAATAATAATGGCAATGCGGGCAGCTTGAGCCAACATATGTCCTTGACGACTACCCGAACTGTCAATCACCTTAAACGCCAGATTCGCAAAGTATAAACCGATCGCAAATACAACCACACCGGCTAAAACTTGACTGGCAATTTGAATGATTGCGCCCACAATCAGCGTCAATGCTTCAAGTCCTAAAACATCGGTCGCGGTAACAGTGGCAAATAGCAGAATTGCAATTAAAACCACCATACCCACAATTTCTGAAGGGGTGCGGAAGTCAGAGGGAGGGGGAGGAAGAGGTAGATCCGAGTCTCCTGCTTCTGGTGGTGGAGCAGTAGCATACGGTTCTTGTTGCAACCCCAACCAATAGAAGAGATTATCAAACCCAAATCCAGTTAAAACATTGGTAACTAAATCAGAGACAAATTTACCTCCAATGTAGGCAATAACCAAGATGATAGCCGCAGTAAACGCCAAGGGCACATAGCCCATAATCATTTCCAGCATACTGATGGCAGGTGTGGAAATCGCCTCGATTTTGAGGGCGTTAAGGGCAGCGATCGCAAAGGGAATCAGAATTAATACATAAGCGATCGTCCCAGCAATCCAGGATAATCCATGGGTTGCGCCTCCACCGGATAATCCAAAGCGATCGCCCATGCGATCGGCCCCACTAACCATGAGTAAATTGGTTACAATGCGACGGACAATAGTTGCGACTAACCAACCGGCTGCGCCAATCAAAATCGCACCCAAAATATTGGGTAAAATCAGCAGAATTTGATTGAGCAGAGCTTGTACGGGTTGCAGGGTTCCCTCTAACTGTAAGGTACTCAGAATCGAGGGTAAAAATAACAGAAATACAAACCAGTACATGGCATTCGCCAAGGTACTGCTGACGGAAACGGGCGCAGTTGTTCCCTCCTCAACCACTTGAGATTCTAAGCGTTGATCGAGATTGAGAAGGTTTAATCCTCGCAGAACTGCCAGTTTCACAATCGTTGCCAGTACCCAAGCAAGGGCTAAGAGAATACCTGCACTAACAATCTGAGGCACAAAGCCAAAAACTTGGTTGAGCAGGGTATTCAGGGGTTGGGAAACGATTTCTAGATCCAGAGAATCTAGAACCCCTACAAACACCACTAACATAATCAGCCAGAAAATGGCTGAACCGACCCATTTTTCAATCGGTGGGGCGGCACCCGAATCACTTGTCCCAGAAACCCAAGCAGCTAATTTATTGTCGATTTTCGTGCGTTTTAGCAGTCCTTCCGCAACTCCGGAAATTGCCCAAGCGACCAGAAATCCGCCAACTAAAATAGCAGCAGCAATAGCAATAGTCGAGACTAAACTCCACCATTGGGGAATTGAACCAGAGATGCTACTCAAACCAGGAACCGGTATTGCCGGCTCAGAGGCTGGGGCTTGCAAGAAGGGATCTAATAGATCCTGTGCTTGCGTCCAACTGGCATCCTCTGGTATTGACAGATCAATGTTGATGCTTTGCCCAGTAAAATTCATAGGTTTTGCTCCTTAAGTTTTGTGATCAATGCGTTTCTATCCCCGATCTAGGAGAAACAAGAGATAAACGCGATCGGGATAATCCCGAACATTGGCAAAATAACTAGAAGCGATTTACAGGCCTTATCGTACCAGAGTGATTGGCAGGGAGAGATAGGGGAAGTGGGGGGATGGGGGTTTCCTGTTCTCCATTACCCAAATTTTTAATTTTTAATTAATCTCATAGTGTCCAGCGAGTAAAGATAGGGCGACGACGGGGGCGGTTACTGCTCTCAGGATACGTTGACCGAGGGAAATGGGTTGAAATCCAGCTATAGTGGCTCCTTCAACTTCTTGGGGAGTCCAGCCGCCTTCTGGCCCGGTGGCGATTAAAATAGCTTCGCTAGGAGAGGGTAGGGGAAGAGTGAGCAGATGAGGAGCGCTAATACGGGTAACGGCAAGATAGGGATGGATATGGGACGTTTGTATAGCTTGGGTAAAGGATAGAGGATCGGCAATGGTGGGAATATGTTGGCGTTCGCATTGTTCAGCAGATTCCGTGGCAATGCGTCGCCACCGTTCGAGTTTTTGGGGTCTGGGTTTGAGGAGCGTGCGATCGCTAATTACAGGAATAATTTCCATCACTCCTAATTCAGTACAACAGCGGATAATCTCTTCAAAACCGTTTTTGGGTAAAGCCACGATTAAGGTAATGGCGATCGCCAATTCCGTTTGCATGGGAATCATTTCTAGCCGTTGAGCAGTTTCTAGATCGCACAGTTCACTTAACCACCATTCCGGTTGCATCAAGGCAATAAAGCGATCGCCCGGTTGCAAACGCAGCACTCGATACAAATAATGCTGTTGCTGGGGAGTCAGCCGGATTATATCGTTATCCAGTTGTTCTGGGGCGATCGCCACCCGTTGCCATTGTGTCACAATAATTGCTATAGCGCTTCGCGCTAAGGAATACGAACTAGGGAATAGATTAAACTTCTGACAGAAGTCAGGCAATAATCCTAAGAATATACAGGGTTTATTGAGCAAAGGACTAAACGAAGTTTTTCCCATTCCCCATTCCCTATTCCCAACTCCCCATTCCCCCAGGTTATGGGGTAAAATGCAGACCGCAACAGATCGAGTAAAAGCCCATGACTACCCGTGTTATCCTCGTCCGCCACGGTCAAAGCACTTATAATGCCCAGCAACGTATTCAAGGTCGGCTTGATCACTCCGTACTAACGGAACAAGGTAAAGCCGATGCTAAGTTAGTAGCCGCTGCGCTTCAAGACTTACCCCTAGATGCTATTTATTCGAGTCCCTTGCAACGCGCTCGACAAACGGCTGAAGAAATTGTGGCTCATCTTGGTTCATCCCTCACTATCGAAAGTCCAGAGACCTTATTAGAGGTCGATCTACCCTTATGGCAAGGGATGCTTAGAAAAGAAGTACAAACCCAATTCGCCCAAGAATATCAGGTTTGGAAACAACAACCGGAAGCCTTCAAAATGGTGATTTCTACCCCAGAAGGGCCAAAAGAGCATTATCCAGTACTAGCTATGCATGAGCAAGCTAAACGGTTTTGGCAAGATCTATTAGCCAAGCATCAGGGACAAACGGTATTAGTCGTGGCTCATAATGGGATTAATCGCTGTTTGTTGAGTACAGCGCTGAATATTTCTCCAGCTTATTATCAATCTATACTACAGTCGAATTGTGGTATTAGTGTCCTGAATTTTGCTGGCGGTTGGGGAGAAGAGGCACAATTAGAATCGATGAACCTCACCAATCATTTAGGAGTTGCCTTACCGAAATTTAATAAACCGGAAGGAATTCGCTTGTTGTTGGTGCGTCATGGCGAAACCCAATGGAACCGGGATAAACGCTTTCAAGGGGTGAAGGATATTCCCTTAAATGAAACGGGAAAAGAACAGGGACGCAAAGCGGGCGAGTTTTTGAAAGATGTGCATCTAGATTTTGCTGTTAGTAGTCCATTATTGCGCCCCAAAGAAACAGCAGAACTAATTTTGGAAGCTCATCCTGGAGTTGAGTTACAGCTTAATCCTCTCTTAGCAGAAATTAGTCATGGCTTGTGGGAGGGGATGTTAGAGAGTGAGATTGAAGCCGATTATCCTGGGATGTTAGCCGAATGGCAAAATTCGCCGGAAACGGTGCAAATGCCGGAAGGAGAGAATTTACAGCAGGTTTGGGATCGGGCGATCGCCGCTTGGAGCAGTATTCTCGAATCCGCTAAACCAGGTACCACTGGGATCGTTGCCGCTCACGATGCGATTAATAAGGCGATCGTTTGTCATTTATTTAATTTAGATCCTCAATATTTCTGGCACTTTAAACAAGGGAATGGTGCAGTCACGGTGATTGATTATCCCTATGGCGCTCAGAGCAAACCCATGCTCAAATGCCACAATATTACCTCTCACCTCAATTCTGGCATTCTTGACCGTACGGCAGCCGGTGCATTATAAGGAAATAAGCAATTAGGTAATAGGGCAAAACTGGTTTGCCCTTTCCTGATTACTCATGATTTAAGGCTTGCTGAAAGAGGATAAAACGTCCGATGTCAAAGGAATCTAGGTCGTATATGTCCCTAGTTCAACGACATTGAGGGAAAATGTTGACAAGGTAAATGATAGATTAACTCTATAGTAAACATCTAAGGATTGAATGTTTGATACCCCTATTTTCTGGGTTGTAGCACTAGACAATAGGCCTTGCTCATCATAGTTAAGCTCAAAGCCCTTTGACTTATTCCTTCAACGTATCCTTAAGTACCGTACGGGCAGCCAAATGATTACGAGTCGAGGTGAGAATTTCCATTTCCCGCTCCAGTCGTTCAGTTGTACTTTGCATTTCTAATAAAGCTTGTTGTTCAGCCGCCACACCATATAAATTACTGGCGACCCAATAAGATAATTCAACTGGAAGGGTGGGGATATTATCGGGTAACTCAATTTCCTGACCCGTCAATTTAGAAGATAGGTGAACCACATCTTTGAGTAATTGTTCTACCTGAGTGCCCAAAGATCGCAAGTCTCGATCTGTCGGTTCATCTTCTATCCATTCTACCAACCCTACGCGATAGGGTTTTTCTCGCACATATTCTAAAACCCGAAACCGTTGTTGTCCCAGGGTAAGGATCTTCATGCGGTCATCGGGTAAACGTTGATGATTAACAATTTCCGCACAGCAACCAACAGCAGCGGCTTCATTTTTGACTGGGTTCCACATTAATACCCCAAACCGACTATCTGTGTCGAGAACGGTATTCATCATCATCCGATACCGAAACTCAAAGATATGTAAGGGTAGGGGTCTCCCTGGAAAAAGGACGACTTCAGGTAAGGGAAACAGAGGCAATTCTCGAACGGCGATGGAGGAAGAAGATGTCATAGTAATTTTCCTGTTCTGGGGACTCTCTTGAAAACCTGAAAATAGTAGAAACATCTTTTAGTCTATCGCATTGTTCGAGGCTGTAAAAACCTCACCGTTCATATTCAGCATCAATGCTTAACCAGGGAACCATCACTCAAGGGGTTACAGTTTCACTTCGATATCTACACCAGCCGGTAGATCCAGTTTCATCAAAGCATCAATCGTTTTAGAGGACGGTTGATAAATATCAATGATTCGACGGTGGGTACGAGTTTCAAAATGCTCCCGTGAGTCCTTATCCACGTGAGGCGATCGCAGGATACAGTAGATTCGGCGCTTAGTCGGTAAGGGAATGGGGCCAACTGCTGTAGCGTTGGTGCGGTTAGCGGTATCGACAATTTTTTCGCAAGAGGTATCGAGGAGACGGCGATCGAATGCTTTCAGGCGAATGCGGATTTTTTGTTGTTGTAGAGTTGCCATGATTATTTACAGTTGTCAAGGTTCTGTTAAATTCTGAGAGATAAACCCTTCCCAACTGGGTTCACTGGTAACTTAGGGAAGGGTTTAATGGAGATGAACGGAGGACTCAGTCCGGGCTATTTAAGGATCTTAGCGACCACACCAGCACCAATGGTACGGCCTCCCTCACGGATAGCAAAACGCATTCCTTGTTCAATAGCGATCGCATTGATCAATTCCACGTTCATTTTAATCCGGTCGCCGGGCATTACCATTTCTGCATCACTACCATCATCTGCGGTGAATGAGGTAATAGTGCCGGTTACGTCCGTTGTCCGTACATAGAACTGGGGACGATAGTTAGGGAAAAAGGGCGTATGGCGGCCACCTTCTTCTTTTTTCAACACATAAACTTCAGCTTCAAACTCAGTATGAGGAGTAATTGAACCGGGTTTAGCCAAAACCATACCCCGTTCAATATCCTCTTTTTTCATCCCCCGAAGCAGAAGACCGGCATTATCACCCGCCATCCCTTCATCCAGAGATTTCTTAAACATTTCCACACCAGTTACGATTGTTTTACGAGTGTCTTTAATACCAACGATTTCCACTTCCTCGTTGATTTTAATTTTACCCCGTTCAATCCGTCCGGTTGCCACCGTTCCCCGACCGGTAATCGTGAACACATCTTCCACCGCCATTAAGAAGGGTTTATCCACATCCCGCTCTGGAGTCGGAATAAAGCTATCCACTTCATCCATTAACTTCCAAACCGCATCAATCCATTCATTTTCACCCCGTTGAGCATCAGGTTTTTTGGACATCGTTTCCACTGCTTCCAGGGCAGAACCAGCAACAATGGGAATATTATCACCATCAAAGTCATAGCTACTGAGCAGTTCCCGTACTTCCAGCTCAACCAGCTCTAACAATTCATCGTCATCCACTTGGTCTTTCTTATTCAAGAACACCACCAAGTTAGGAACACCCACCTGACGAGCTAAGAGAATATGCTCACGGGTTTGAGGCATGGGGCCATCAGCCGCAGAAACCACCAGAATCGCACCATCCATTTGCGCTGCCCCAGTGATCATGTTTTTCACATAGTCAGCATGTCCAGGACAGTCCACGTGAGCATAGTGACGGTTCTCCGTTTCATATTCCACGTGAGCGGTATTGATGGTAATTCCCCGTGCTTTCTCCTCTGGAGCAGCATCAATGTCTTCGTATTTCTTGGCTTTGGCTTGGCCAGCAGCGCCCAAGGTCATGGTAATAGCAGCCGTCAGGGTTGTTTTACCATGGTCAACATGACCAATCGTACCAATGTTAACGTGAGGTTTATTGCGTTCAAATTTTTCGCGTGCCATAACTAATTAATTGTGCCTAATGTTGACTAGATAAAAGACGAAGTAAACGTTTTCTGACCCTAAGTCAGGACAAGTTCAGAGAGTAGAATCAGAGCATTAGAGTTAATAGAATTGATTCCTCAACTGCTATCAACTCTAATTGCCCTAGTGGATTTTATGCTTCTCCCTTGCTCTTGGCAATGATGGCTTCTGCCACATTCCGAGGAACTTCATCATAATGACTAAATTCCATCGAAAAAATTCCACGTCCTTGAGTTTTGGAGCGAATATCTGTGGCATAACCAAACATTTCTGCCAGAGGAACTTTAGCCGAGACTTTACTAATCCCGCCTTCAGAACCCATCCCTTCAATCTGGCCACGACGGGAATTGAGGTCTCCCATCACATCTCCGAGGAAGTCTTCAGGAACTTCCACTTCTACCTTCATGGTGGGTTCAAGCAGCACGGGTGAGGCCTTAGTTACTGCTTCTTTGATTGCCATAGAGCCAGCAATCTTAAAGGCCATTTCCGATGAGTCTACTTCGTGGAAGGAACCATCAACCAAGGTTGCTTTGAGGTCGATGACTGGATATCCAGCTAAAATTCCCGATTCGCAGGCTTCTTTCATCCCTTGCTCGGCAGGGCCGATGTACTCTTTTGGTACTGATCCACCCACAATTTTCGAGACAAATTCAAAGCCGCTACCTGGATCGCCCGGTTCGAGTTGGATCACCACATGGCCGTATTGACCTTTACCCCCACTTTGGCGGATAAATTTACCTTCGGCTTTGATCGCTTTACGGATCGTTTCCCGATAGGCAACCTGGGGCGCACCCACATTCGCTTCCACTTTGAATTCCCGCAACATACGGTCAACAAGAATTTCTAAGTGCAGCTCTCCCATCCCGGCAATAACGGTTTGGTTGGTTTCCGGGTCAACGCTGACTCGGAAGGTGGGGTCTTCTTCAGACAAAGCTTGGAGCGCTTTGGAGAGCTTCTCCATGTCTTGCTTGGTTTTCGGTTCTACGGCAACGGAGATCACCGGTTCTGGGATATAGAGGGATTCCAGAATTACCGGGGAACTGTCATCACAGAGCGTATCTCCCGTGGTGGTGTCCTTAAGACCCAAAATGGCTCCTAAGTCACCCGATCTCAGCTCATCGACTTCAATCCGTTCATCGGCCTTGAGAATAATCAAGCGAGAGGCTCGCTCTTTCTTACCCTTGGTCGAGTTCATGACATAGCTGCCTTTCTTCAGTACGCCTGAATACACTCGGGTAAAGGTCAAGCGACCATAGGGATCGGACATGATCTTGAAGGCTAGGGCAGAGAAGGGCTGCTCATCATCCGCTTTGCGTTCCGTAGGAGTCGTCTTATCTAGGAGCGTTCCTTGGATCGCCTGCACATCGATGGGAGCCGGCATATAGTCAATTACGGCATCCAGAAGCAGTTGTACTCCTTTGTTCTTAAAGGCAGAACCACACAGCAGGGGAACAATCGTTCCGTCAATGGTTCCTTTACGCAGAGCCTCGTGGATTTCCGCTTCCGTTAACTCTTCTCCTTCCAAATATTTTTCGGTTAGAGCATCATCCGTTTCTGCTACCGATTCAACGAGTTTGGCACGATATTCTTTGGCTTGTTCCAGAACATCCTCGGGAATTTCCGTATCTTCAATATCAGTACCTAGATCATTAGTGTAAATCTTGGCACGCATCCGCACCAAATCGACAATACCTCTAAGATCACTTTCTGAGCCAATAGGAATTTGAATGGGGACAGCATTCGCCCGAAGACGATCTTTAATTTGTTCGTATACTTTAAAAAAGTTCGCTCCGGTGCGATCCATTTTGTTCACAAAAACAATCCGGGGCACTTTATAGCGGTCTGCTTGCCGCCATACTGTTTCTGATTGGGGTTGAACGCCACCAACCGAACAAAATACAGCAATTACGCCATCCAATACACGCATGGAACGTTCTACTTCAATGGTGAAGTCTACGTGACCAGGAGTATCGATAATATTTATTTGATGGTCTTTCCAACTGGTACTAATAGCTGCTGCTGTGATGGTAATCCCTCGTTCCCGTTCTTGGGCCATCCAGTCAGTCACTGCTGTTCCATCATGCACTTCACCAATCTTGTGAACAATGCCTGAGTAAAACAGGATTCTTTCAGTTGTTGTTGTTTTGCCCGCATCAATATGGGCAGCGATGCCAATATTGCGAATTTTCTCCAGCGGGATATTTCGTGCCACAGATACCTCCTTGGTCTTGAAAAGCAGTCTTGATTGTTTATTTTTTCGGCTCTTTTAGAATTGTATACTTTTTTTAAGCCAAACGATTAAGACTTCCTGAAGAAATCTAGTCTAAAACAAGGTTTAGACTAGATTCTGCTCAGTTCTTTTGAATTGGGCTAAAGATGAGGCGCTCAGTTGGCCTAATCCCTTAGTAACGATAGTGAGCAAATGCCTTGTTTGCTTCTGCCATGCGATGGGTTTCTTCCCGCTTACGAATGGTGTTTCCCGTTTCGTTGGCAGCATCCATGAGTTCATTGGCTAATTTCATGGCCATGGATTTACCTGAACGCTGTCTAGAGAATCGAATTAACCAACGTAGAGCCAAGCTCACACCGCGATCTGAGCGGACTTCCATGGGAACTTGGTAAGTAGCTCCACCTACCCGTCTGGCTTTTACCTCAACCAAAGGGGTTGCATTTTTCACGGCTTTTTCAAAGAGGGGTAGAGCATCGGAACCGGTGCGCTCTTCAATAATTTTGAAAGCATCATATAGGATATGAGAGGCTAAGGATTTTTTACCACTCTTCATGATCCGCCTGATGGTCATGCTAACCAGGCGACTATTGTGTACCGAGTCTGGAGGGACAGAACGGTGATGAGATACTCCTCGACGAGACATAAGTTTAGATCTGAGACTTCAATAATGGATTGGGTTTACAGTATATATTTACAACGACCAGCGCTAAAAATAATGAAGAAGCTATAACGGTTTATTTCAATTCCTTAAACCGTTCTAGACGCTTTATTTGGGGCGTTTAGCTCCATACTTAGAACGACCTTGCCGCCGATCTTTTACGCCTGCGGTATCTAGGGTTCCACGAATGATGTGATACCTTACACCCGGCAAGTCTTTCACCCGTCCACCGCGAATCATGACTACGGAGTGTTCTTGAAGGTTATGCCCAATCCCTGGAATATAAGCAGTGACTTCAAACCCGGAGGTTAAACGCACACGGGCAACTTTACGCAGGGCTGAATTCGGTTTTTTAGGCGTTGTAGTGTAGACACGGGTGCAGACTCCACGGCGCTGGGGGCAGCTTTTTAGGGCTGGAGACTTGGTTTTCCGTTCTATTTTCTGGCGTTCACTACGAATGAGTTGTTGGATCGTTGGCATAAGGTACGGAGGTTTGCTATAAACCGTCTCTGGTTCAACTTTGACGACAATTTTTAACTTTACCAACTAAACTCACCTTTTGTCAATCTTTTGGTCCCTTAACCCTTCTACTTTTAAGGCTGGTTAATGGCAAAGGATTGACCACAGCCACAAGTTCGGGTGGCATTAGGATTATGGAAGCGAAATCCTCCACCCATCAAATCATCAGAATAATCAACTTTCAGGCGATCGAGATAAGTTAATTGGGTTGGATCGACGATAATGGCGATCGCCTCATAATCATAGACCCGATCGGTCTCCTGTTTTTCTGAGTCAAACCGGATCTCATAGCTAAAGTCTGCACATCCCCCTGTCTGCACCTCAAAACGCACCCAAGGAGTCGATTGGGGATATCGGCTTTGCAACCGTTTTAATTCTGTGGCCGCAGCAGGGGTTAAATGAATCATGGGAAAGCGAGTTCAAACATCTATCATTTAGACTTTACTATCTTTGCCGTTCGTGCGGGCATAATCATCTTGGAAGCGCACAATATCATCTTCACCCAGATATTCCCCATTTTGGACTTCGATCAGCACTAAGGGAATCACTCCCGGATTTTCCAAGCGATGGGAGTTTCCTTGGGGAACATAGGTGGATTGATATTGGTAAACCATGATTTCTTTGTCGCCACAGACGACTTTTGCCGTACCTGAAACCACAATCCAATGTTCGCTGCGGTGATGGTGCATTTGCAGGCTCAAGCGATGACCGGGTTTAACTTCAATGCGTTTAATTTTATAACCTTGTCCCTCTTCCAAAACCGTGTAGGTTCCCCAAGGACGTTCTCCCACTTCTGGCAAACTCTTGGAGGATGGAGACGACTTAGGAAGGGAGTCTTTAGTTTTGTCTGAATTAACAGTTGGGCGTTCTGAGGCTTGTACCATGATTGATTTTTCTCCGTAGAAGATTAGAAGTCTTGAGTTCCAAAATCGATAAGGGGAGAATTGACACTCTGTGGTCTAAAGACGTGCAAATATAGCGCCAAGAGATTGGCAATTTCTCGTATCTCCCCTCCGCCACCTTGCTCGGCATAAGTCCGAGGAGCGCTCTTGCATTGCCCGGCTTTCATCTCGACGCTCACCCTGACGGGTAGAACATGTTGCTCTCCGGCTGTTTTCGCTAACTTTTCAAGCATAACAATCTTCTCTGTTCGGTGTCATCTGTTAGCTTGAATGAGGGTGAGGACTTGATTGGATTTAAAGTGAATTGAATTAAGGCTCAAGAAAGATACCTAAGATATTATGAATGCGGGCAGCACTTCGGGGGGAGCGGTCTAATAATTCTCCTCCTAAATAAAGTCCGGTGGAACTGCCACCATCTAAATTCAGGGCATCTACTGTACCAAGGTGTTGCATAATTTGAGCCATTTCGGTGAGGGTTGGCCCTTTGCCGTAGGAGCGGTTATGGACAGCGGTGATAATCAGTTGTCCATTGGAGGTTAAACCGATCGCACTCCGGGAAGCTTGCTGGCGAATAAAGGCATTGCTAAAGCTCTCTCCCTCAGCATCTAGCACGATACGACCATTTTTAATCAAGAGGGGGCCAGCGCCTAGGGTAAAGGGATAGTTGGAGGTGAGATCGGGGGATGAGGTGGCTTGTAGTTGGAGGCGACTTCTTGGGGGAATAGAGGGCGGAAGATCCTGGCCACGATGGACTAGGAGATATCCTTGGGGAGGGATGGGAAATTGGCCAGTTCCAGCTTGGGTGGTTTGGGTTTGAGAGATGACGCGATCGCCGTTTACCGAAATAAGGGTTTCATTGTCGGTCAGTGGCGTATAAGTTGACCCCCAAGCACGGGTATAGCGGGATAATCCCGGTTTGACATAGCCACTGTTGAGGTAAAGAATGGGATACTGTTGGTTGCTTTGAGTAGTAAGGGTTTCGGTGAGGGTTAGGCGATCGATGAGGAATTGTCCTCGGTTGTTCCAGGCGATCGCTCCCCGGTTAAGAATAGGGCCGGAAATCCATTCCCCATTATCCCGAATGACTCCCAAAGGTAAGCGATTATTACGATTAAAAAATCCCGCATTAATGGCGGCTGCCACTTGAGATTGACGTGCTAAAGTCACTAAGGGAGAAGTCCCCGATGCAGCTTGATTATTCGTGCGAATGGGACGCAGTTGGATTTGGGGATTTTGCGGGTCAATTTGCAGCCAAAACACCGGAAACTGCGACGATCCAATGGTCACCGTTTGCTGTCGCCATTGAATGCCTGGGGCCCATTGGATTTGTTTTGTGGGAATATAGGCATCCAAATGGAAATCGATCGCCACCCGATAAGGTGCATTCGCAGTAAGAATTTGGGGACGCACTTGTTTGCTTTTCAGGTTAATTTCAATTTGCGTCCGTCCCGATTCCGGGGTAAATTTAATGCTATCAATGGCTTTCCCTGCCTGGGATTCAAAGGAATCGAAGAGAGCAGGAGAAGCAACTGCTCCAAGAGTAATCACCGTCTTTCCGGGAGCATGGTTGACTTGTATGGGAGTTTCTTGATTGAAAGCGATCAGGAGGCGATCGCCCCAAGCTTCTTGTACGTGACGCATCCCCAAAAGCTGACTCGCAGGCGCTTCTAGCCTCAGTACATTCCCTTGGGGCACCATCCGCCATCCCAACTCTTGCACCCACTCCGTCACATCCACATATCGCGCAGTCGAGGTTATCTGAGCCGGAAGCGTCCACTGAGTTTGACGAGGGATTCCATACCACTGAATCGGTTGTAGAGCAGGATTCGAGGTACTGAGCAATTCTACACCAAAACCCGACACTAAACCCACATCACTAATCCCAATCCGCACTTGATTATTCTCTCGCCATTGTTTCCAGGCAATGGGTAATGTTTGACTATTAAAGATGATTTGATTACCTTGAGCGGGAAGAGTTTGCGCGAAGAATTCTTCCTCACTCATAGTTGATACAGGACACACCTCGGTTAAGCTATTCTCACAAGCGTTAACCGGAAGCGCATTTAGACGAGAAAACATCCCAGCGCCCAACAGCGTGATATAAAATAATGACAACATCAATTGTTTACCCCACAACCATACCTAAATCATACCCTTGGAATCGTTAGAAATCGGCAGAGACAAGGCACACCTTATCTCTACGAACATCCTACAATCCATGGACAACGTTATCTTATCCATCCGGTTGTCAGTGTGATCCGAATAGATTAGACCTCTTGCATAATTGTGCAGAAAATAAATGGCAATGGAGTAATCCTGCATTCTTACCCCTATTCCCTATTCCCTCACCTTCTCCAAAAAGTCTATTGTCAAACTCTGTCACAACTGTCTTGAAAATGATAGATTAGTTTTTTGCATGATTAGTTAGATCGACCAAATTGTGGCTAAGAGCGTAACCTTGAAATTAGGATATATTGTCTTGTGTTGGCAACGTTAATGTAACCATGCTAAACAAATTTAGACTGCGATAACCCTCAGATATTACATCTGCATATTCTTTAGAATAGAATGGCTCGCTATGATAAGCAGTCCCTTCTGCCACTTCATATCGATTGAGTTCCGGTAAATTCATAATCACTTGAACTTGTTGTTCATTTTGGGGAACAACGATCACATGATATTTAGCCGCATTAGAGCCTTGGGTAATATATTCAGAGAACAAACCTTCTAATTCCGCAATAATCAACTGTTCTTGTTCGGAAACTTCTTCATCAATATTGACTAAAGCATTAATGATATCGTTGAATTCTGACACTTGTTTGTGAGGGGGAGAGGTTGCTAAGTAATCCATAACATCCTGACGTAACTTGATCAAATTAATAGAAGCCCCTGCTCTTCTATTGTTTTGTAAATCATCCCAAGAGTAATTAATATTCCAGTTGTCAGCAAAGGTTTGAATAAATTGCTTTTCTCGTTCATCAAGAAATTCATCAATCATTGCAACTTGACTTAAAATACTAATCACCTTTTTTGCTCCAGATGGTTTGAAAAACGATCGAGCCAAGTCTCCCGCCTCTTTTCTTTCCAAATTGAGGGTTTGTTTAATCAATTCCCATAACCCCTTTTTTCGCTCTCCTTCTACCCATAAAGACGTACCTACCAGGATATAAAATATAGCCAAACCACCAAACAATGTGGTGTCGATTAAACCAATCACTTCGCCTTGCAACAGATAGTTGAGGGCAAAGATCACTCCAGGAATTAAAGAAACCAAGTTAGCCGTAACGGATATACTCTCAGCAACGGCTCGTTCATGCTTTCGTTTCCAAATTTGGTTGATGGTTAGATATACTTCTGTTAGCGAAAAGCCTATGGATAGAAAAGCTAGAATAGATATTATTCTCTCGAAAGTGTTCATGATAGTAATGCAATGTGTGATGATACAGCAGTTTCCGGTCGTCTGAGGTATATTAAATCCTTTTGTTCTGGGGAACAGGGAGTAGACTTTAGTTATTTATTGAGATACAAGACGGTTACACTGTACTCCATAGAAGAGAGAAGCGCTATATTACGTATTGTTTTACAGCCGGACTTTCTGTAAAGCAAATATCAAGCAACGCATCAATATTTTCGACCAGGAAAATCGGTACACCTAATTTTTCTTCGACCTCTTCTACTGTTCGATCGTCTAAAAAACAAGTTTCGCCATGCTTTAACATCACTGTTGGCAATAAAATAGCATCCCCTAAATCTTTTCCAGACAACTTATGTAGCAAATCTTCTCCCGTCAATAAGCCAGTTACGGTCATGTCTTGTCCCCAATAGTCGCTATTCATGGCTTGTAACTGAATGGTCAAGCCTGATATCTTATTTAATTGATTCACTAAAGGGGTAAATGCTTTCTCTACAGTGTTTCCTACTACCCAAGAGAATATTTTAGGAGGAGAGACTTTAGACCCGGCTCTCTCTTGTATCTTCTCTTCAAATTCGCGAATAAATAACCGAATTGATCCCACCCCATTGCCAATTTGAGGATAATCTTGATAATGGGATTCGGGAGGTAAATCTACTCCAGCGATTAAAAACCATTCATCGGCTAACCAAACTACGGTGGCATTTTTTTCTTGTTGAAATTTTTTCTGTAATCTTTGCACCTGGATGATCACTTCTTGCGCTTTTTCCACGGTTACGGGAATGAGTTCATCTTCACTAGGACGAAAACGAGTTAAGCCGACAGGAACTACGGCTACTGAAGCGACGGCAGGAATCTCTCCTTGATGAAATCTAGCTAAATCTAAAATTGTTTGCTCTAAATGATCTCCATCATTAATTCCTGGACAAACGACGACTTGGGCATGAATTTGTAAGCGTTGTTCTTGGAACCATTCCAGTTGCTGAAGAATTTGACCAGCGCGAGAATTTTTTAATAAACGATTTCTGATGTCTGGTTCGGTGGCATGAACGGAAACGTAGAGGGGGGAGAGACGCATGGCTTGAATGCGGCTCCATTCCTTGGGGCTGAGATTGGTTAAGGTTAAATAACTACCATAGAGAAAACTGAGGCGATAGTCGTCATCTTTAAGATAAAGGCTTTTACGTTTTCCGGGAGGTTGTTGATCGATAAAGCAGAAGGGACAGCGATTATTGCATTGAATTAAACTGTCAAAGAAAGCGCTTTCAAATTCGAGTCCTAAATCTTGATCGTAGTCTTTTTCAATTTCGACTTGATGGGTTTTGCCTTTAAGATCGAGAACTTCAAGATCGAGAATTTCATCGGCACATAAAAACTGATAATCAATTAAGTCTCGCGGTGCTGTGCCGTTAATGGAAACAATAGCATCACCGGGTTCAAAACCGATTTCGGCGGCGATGGAGTCGGGAAGAACTTGGGAGATTTTAGCGGGACGAATGGTACTCATAGTTTAGCTATTCTGGATAAGTTGGGTGCTAATGGCGATTAAAATAACGATGCCAAAAATCAGACGATACCAGATAAAGAGCCAGGTGCTACGGGTTTGGAGAAAACGGATTAGCCAGGCAATGGCGACATAGGAGAAAAAGGCGGAGGAAACTAAGCCGATAATCAGGGGAAATAAGCCGACTCCGGCAAGTCCTTCGTCGAGTAGTCCAGCGAGTTCAACTAATCCGGCAAGGGTGATGGCGGGAATGCCAAGGAGAAAGGAAAATCGGGCGGCACTGGCGCGTTCTAATCCCATGAATAATCCAGCGGTAATGGTCGATCCGGAGCGGGAAACGCCAGGGATAATGGCGAGAGCTTGGGCACATCCCATGAGAATTCCGTCTTGCATTCCGAGGCGATCGAAGTCCCGTTTTCGACTGCCCCATTTTTCGGCTAATCCGAGTAGAATAGCCATGACGATGGAGGCGATCGCAATGGCAGAGAGTTTGCGAATGGGAGATTCGTCAAAGTTGGGGATCAGTAGTTTAACCCCTAAGCCAATCACCACAATGGGTAGGGTTCCGATCGCAATCCCGGATACCATGCGGACACTATTGGACTGATAGTCTTTTTTCTGGATGGCTTGAAGGGTTCCTAGGGTCAGTTGCCTCAGATCGTCCCAAAAGTACCAGAGGACAGCACCGATACTGCCCAGTTGAATGATAGCAGAAAAGGCAACGCCTGGATCGCCCCATCCGAGTGCCACAGGGACTACTTTCAGGTGAGCGGTACTGCTAATGGGGATAAATTCTGTCATTCCTTGTACCAGTCCTAAAATAAAGGCTTGAAAGACATTAATTTGCCCGGAAACGCTGTTGGAGGGGTCTTGTGCTTGCGTGAGGGTCGGTACAAATAGGGCAGAGAGGAAGATTAGTCCAAACAGGAGGGGGCGATCGCTATTTTTTTTAAGCATTACGAATCCTTGATGGAGAACTGTCCCATTATTGCCAAAAACAGGGGGTTGTGGCTTGTATGTTTCATTTCTCTAGCGATCGGTTATCATAGACTTATCCCCCCCAGGGGGATATCAGATCCAATAGACAGAATTAAAAAATCTGATATCTTAAACAATGTAAAGTTAAGTAACGAAACTTAATTGTGGTTCATCAAACCTTTCCCCCCTATTCTTCCTCAACATCCAAGTCAGCCTCAAATCCTGTAAAGGAAGGGTTGAAAGGGCTGGCATTCCCTCAACATTGGCAAATCTGGCTGGCATCTGGGGGGTTAGTGATTGTACCTGTGTTCTTCCAAGCCCCCTTAGTACGATTGTTCCCAGAGTTAAGTTTTGTAATGACCCTCGGCTGGATTGGTATAAGTTGGATGCTGAGGACTCGGCACTGGGGACAGCTTTGGGGCGATCTCTTATTAGGATTTAGTTGGAGTTGGTTAGCGGGTTCAATCTATTGGGGGTGGCTGAGGTGGGAACCCCTCTATCATTTACCCATTGAGGCGATCGCCCTACCCTTCGTTTTACTCGACCTAGTGCTGCGCTGCAGACAGTCTAGAAATTCTTGGGGATTAATCGGTCATTTCTTCTATCTCGGTTCCCTGTTGGGGACGGCGATCACCGATATTTATTTTTACCTAGTTGACCTGATCCCCCACTGGCGACAACTGATGCAAGTTGAACCCGAATTTGTACGCCCTGTCTTTCAAGAGGCGATCGCCCAAATCTATACCCCCTGGGGAGGATTTTGGGCGGGAGCGTTGTTAACTCTCTTGCTAGTAATGGGTTTATTTCCCCTGCGCTCCAAACAAATCCAGTGGTGGGCCTTTAGTGGTGCAGTCCTCAGTACCCTAGTCGTAGACGGACTCTTCTGGCTGGCAGCCCTTTGCGCCTAAATTCCAATCGGCTTAAAAGACAACATTTTTCGATCAGTAGAAAGAAATCAGAGCTGGTCTTTATTGTGACTCAAATCACAACCCATTTCCCAAATTATCACGGAATGAAGAGAGCATCCCCAGGAGAATAAGATTAAAGACCCTTGAGAATGCTATCTCAACATCAAGCTATGGAAGTCTCCTTACATCTCCTCCCCTGTGGCCTAAGCGATCTAATTGTTCAAGCCTATACGAAGCGCAAATTAACCCAAGCTGACCGATATGGATTAATGGCGGCTATTTTAGATCCCAATCTGAGTGAAGAAGAGCAACAGGCCATCGATCGCCTGTTCTATCTTTATTATCGGGGACGCTTAGAACTAACGGATGAACTCTCAACCCTAGATGGAGAATAGCCAAATCTGAAGATTAGCTTGACGGCGGGAAGCCCCGTACTCTACTGAAAGTGAGCGTCGGGATGAGAGATGGGAGAAGGAAGGGGTACTCTTCGAGAAGCCGCTTCGCGTCTACGATGCCCTTTCCTTCTCCATCCTTGTTGGAGCCTTGTTGTTCAATATATCGCTTCAGAGTTGAAACAGTTACTCCTCCACAAATAGCAATAAAGTAAGATTCATTCCACAAAACAGATTTTCTATAGAATCGATTAATTTTTTCAGAAAACTCAGCTCTAAGTTTACGACTAGAGACAAATTTCAAATTGGCAATAAAGTTGGACAAAGTAAGTTGAGGATAATACTGGAATAAAATGTAAATATGATCGGGTTCTCCATTAACCTCAATTAACTTACAATCCCATTTCTGACATAAATCAGACACTATGTTTCCTAAAAAGTTTAATATTTCTTGATCGAAGACCTGCCGACGGTACTTTGTGGTCAGGACTAAATGGGACTTGAGATCAGAAACCGCTCGGCCACTTGAGATAAAGTCGTTTTTCATAGTGACTGTATACTATAGCGTTTCTCTCTTCGATGAGGTACAGCTTGAAGCCTTAGAACCTAAGCCATACAAGCTATTGCCTATTGCCTAGCGCGAAGCGCTATATAATGTAAACAGTCATTTAATCCTATCATGCGAACTGCATACCAGTACAGACTTAAGCCCACTTATCTCCAGCGATGCACCATGTCTCGTTGGTTAGATATGTTACGCTTACAGTACAATGGGTTGCTTGCAGATCGCTTCGACTGGTGGGAGTTTAATCGCACTCAAGTTAACGCTTGCCCATTGGTTGCTAGTATTGCAAAACCGAGAGAACAGCCTGAATACTACGCTCAAAAAAGAGGTTTAGTGAACCTGAAGAAAGAGCGAACTTGGTACAGGGAAATCCATTCTCAAGTCTTTCAAGATATGGTCAAAAGAGTTAAACTTGCCTTTGATCGTTTTCTCAAAGGAGACAAGAACGGAAAGCATAGCGGTAGGCCTCGTTTCAAAGGAAAACATCGCTACCGAACTTTCACTTATACTCAAGCAAAAAATGATTGGATTGATGACAATTCTATTAATTTACCCAAAATTGGCTTAATCAGGTTCATCAAACATCGTCCTTTACCAGAGAGGTTTTCAGTTAAAACAGCTTCTGTTTCTCGGAAAGCTGATGGTTGGTATTTGACTCTCTCCCTAGAGGATAAATCAGTTCCTGATTGGCCACAAATTGATATAGAGCCAACTGAGTCTAATAGCATTGGAATTGATTCCGGGTTGGAGTATTCTGTCGCTTGTTGAGACGGTGATACGAAGGTTCCGCCTAAGTTCTATCGACAATCTGAAGATAAACTTAAATTACTCCAATCCAAACGCGATCTCAAGCAGAAAGGATCAAAACCACGCCGGAAACTCAATCATCGAATTGCTAAATTACATCAAAAGATTGCCAGACAACGACGGCAGTGGCAGTTTGAGACGGCTAATGAGTTAATCGATAAAGCTGAGATTATCTTTGTTGAAGATCTGAAGATTGCCAATATGTCTCGGAAGAATAAGCCCCAAAAAGCTAAAAACGGGACATATCTTCCTAATGGACAATCGGCAAAATCGGGATTAAATAAAAGTTTTGCTGATGCTGGAATAGGTGTATTCTTGAACGATATCCTTCCGCAGTCAGCCGCAAAAGCGGGTCGGAAAGTGGTGAAAGTTAATCCATCGGGAACGTCCCAACATTGTGCAATCCGTCTTAATAGAGTTTCTAAGAAATTATCAGATCGTTGGCATAATTGTCCCCATTGCGGTGCGTCAATGCCAAGAGATATAAACTCAGCTCTTTTGATTAAGAAAGTGGGGTTGGGCAAAGCCTCACTCAAAAACGCGAAATCTAGTTCTAAAAAACTCGATGGAGAAGCCCGTACTCTACGGGCAGGGTGAGCGTCGGGAGTTGTCACTGAAAAAGGGTTGATCCATTATCAGCGCATTTGATGTCCGCAACAGCGGAAAGCACGATATCATTGATCTTCAGCATAAGCAGGATACCCTTGGATGGTGACTCCTGTTCCATCACCTCCCGATCCATGATTTACCCCGATTTTTCCGAATTTAAACAGCTTGCCCAACAGGGTAATTTTATTCCCGTTTGTCAGGAATGGGTCGCTGACTTAGAAACCCCTGTTTCGGCATGGTACAAGGTTTGTGCCAATCATCCCTACAACTTTTTGCTAGAGTCGATCGAAGGTGGAGAAAAGATCGGTCGCTACAGTTTATTAGGTTGCGATCCCCTATGGATCTTAGAAGCAAGAGGCGATCGCACCACACAAACGTTTCGAGATGGCACTCAAAAAGAATTCCAAGGCGATCCTTTCGGGCACTTAGCCAATTGTTTGGAACCCTATCATCCTGTCAAACTGCCCCAACTGCCTCCGGGAATTGGGGGATTATTTGGATTTTGGGGCTATGAGCTGATTCATTGGATCGAGCCTACCGTTCCCGTCCATAAAGGGGATAAGACCGATCTGCCTGATGGCATTTGGATGCAGGTCGATCATCTGTTGATTTTCGATCAAGTGAAGCGCAAGATTTGGGCGATCGCCTATGTGGATGTGCGCGATCCAGAAACTCAACTCAAAAAAGCCTACAAGCAAGCGTGCGATCAGATCAAATCCCTCGTTAAGAAACTCAACAAACCCCTCTCGCGCAAACCCCTCTCCCTGGAATGGACCTCCCCAAACCGGGTTAACCCAGACTCTAGGGTGTCTTACACCAGCAACATTACCCCAGAAGCCTTCTGTGCCAACGTCAAAACAGCTCAGGACTATATCTTGGCGGGGGATATCTTTCAAGTTGTCCTCTCCCAGCGTCTCAGTACTGCCTATAGCGGTAAACCTTTTGACCTCTATCGCTCCCTGAGACTAATTAATCCCTCGCCCTACATGGCCTACTTTAATTTTGGCTCTTGGCAACTGATTGGTTCATCTCCAGAAGTGATGGTCAAAGCTGACAAAGCTCCCAATGGCAAAACCATAGCCACCGTTCGACCCATTGCCGGAACCCGTCCCCGTGGCGCGACTCCAGAAGAAGACCAAGCCTTCGCCAACGAACTCTTGCAAGACCCCAAAGAAATTGCCGAGCATGTTATGCTTGTCGATTTAGGTCGCAACGATCTAGGGCGAGTCTGTACCAGTGGCACCGTTAAAGTCGATGAGCTGATGGTGATTGAACGCTACTCCCATGTGATGCACATTGTCAGTAACGTCGTGGGGGAACTAGGGAGCGATCGCAGTGCCTGGGACTTACTCAAAGCCTGTTTTCCTGCTGGAACCGTCAGTGGCGCACCGAAAATTCGCGCCATGGAGATTATTCACGAACTTGAAGGCGATCGGCGCGGCCCCTACTCCGGTGTATATGGATACTACGACTTTGAAGGACAGCTCAACAGTGCCATTACCATTAGAACCATGGTTGTACAGGATAAAACCGTATCCGTTCAAGCAGGAGCCGGTCTAGTCGCTGATTCTATTCCCCAGAACGAATACCAAGAAACCCTGAATAAAGCTAAAGGATTGTTACAAGCTATTCAATGCTTGTACCCCTAAGCCTTCTCTAGAATCTGAAGGGACGAACTGGAGGCATGAAGTATAAGCAATTAGAAAATCAAATCATCGATCTGATTCAAATTGTTGATTAAATTTTGCTTGCAATTTGTCCAAAATCCCGTAATATCAAGAATGAAGACAAGCGATCATACAAACGATTAAGCCAGGAAATTGGCTATCGTTTGTATTAATCAACCTTATACTCATTCAACTAATCTCTGAGGAGTAACACCATGGCTACATACAAAGTTACATTGAAGACCCCCACTGGTGAAACAGTAATAGACTGCCCTGAAGACGAAATTATTCTAGATATTGCTGAAGAACAAGGGATTGACCTGCCTTATTCCTGCCGTGCTGGTGCTTGCTCCACCTGTGCTGGTAAAATCACTGCGGGTACAGTCGATCAAGACGATCAATCCTTCCTTGATGACGATCAAATCGAAGCCGGTTGGGTTCTGACCTGTATTGCTAAACCAACATCAGATTGCACCATTGAAACTCATAAAGAAGACGATCTGACCTAGTTCTTCAACTCTCAAAATCCTTAGCATAACTAAGTCCCTAAGCTACCCAAATCCCCTTTTAATGGTAAGGAGATTTGGGTGCTAATCGTTTGTAAGATCCACCTAAACAGTTACGCCTAAACAATCCTCCCTAAACCTCTAAAAAATCAAGCTGAAAACAGATTAAGGAAGCAGCGAAATGGCTAAAAAAACCTACAGCGTTCGACTGGTTAACGAAGAAGAAGATCTTGATGAAATTATCGAAGTTCCTGAAGATGAATACATTTTAGATGTAGCAGAAGATCAAGGTGTGGATCTGCCCTATTCCTGTCGGTCGGGAGCTTGTTCTACCTGCGCTGGTAAGTTAGTATTACCAGAGAACACGTATCCAGAAGATGTAGTGGATCAATCGGACCAGTCTTTTTTAGACGATGGGCAAATAGAAGCCGGTTATGTTCTCACTTGTATAGCGTATGCTAAGGCAGACTGCACGATTCTTACCTATCAAGAAGAAGAACTCTATTAACTCTTAAACCTTATTCAGTTTACCCCTAGCCTCCCCAGACGGATGTCGCTTCACCTAAAATCAACTCTCAAGTTAGCTAAGTTAAGCTTTAATGGGATTGAAGGTCTTATATCTCTATATTGCAGTTGTGAGGAGGCTTAAATTATGCCAACGATTAATGGAACCCCTGGGCCGGATTTACTTAATGGAACTGGGCAAGGGGATATTATCTCGGGTCTTCAAAGCAATGATACCCTGAACGGACTAGGGTTTAATGATATTATCCTGGGCAATCAGGATAACGATCTGATCGATGGTGGGCCAGGTAGGGATACCCTATTTGGCGGTCAAGGAAGCGATACACTCTTTGGTCGCACAGAGGCCGATCAGATCTCAGGGGACTTTGGAGATGACTTTATCTCGGGAGGTGAGGGGATTGATTTAATCCTGGGAGGGCCAGGTAACGATCAGATTTCAGGAGGCTCATTTAATGATGCCCTCTTTGGAGGAACGGGTATAGATGCCATTAATGGGAATGGAGGAAACGATCTCATTTATGGCGGCCAAGATAATGATTATCTCGTAGGGAGTGCAGGGAATGATAGCCTCCTGGGGGATTTAGGTAACGATACCATTGAGGGTGGAGATGGTTTAGAAAGTATTCGAGGCGGTCAAGGGATTGATTTCATCTTTGGCGGGAATGATACAGATACAATTTTTGGTGATAATGAGGGTGATGTGATCGCTGGGGATGGGGGTGCAGATAGTCTCCTCGGTGGTAATGGTGCCGACTTTGTGGCAGGGGGTACAGAAAATGATACCCTTCTGGGAAATCCAGGTAATGATTCCCTATTTGGCGGACAAAACGAGGATCAAATTGAAGGGGGAGAGGGTAATGATTTCCTTTCCGGCGATCGCGGTAATGATACGCTACAAGGCAATGCCGGTAATGATGCCCTAGCTGGAGATTCAAATAACACTATACCCGGTAATGACTTTCTCTTTGGCGGTACGGGAGCAGATACCTTACTGGGTGGGGCAGGACGAGATACCTTTGCGATTGATGCCAACTCAGGTAGTTTCCAGCTCTCGGGTGCAGATGTAGTCAACGACTTCTTTGTAGATGCGAATGGAAACAAGGAAGATAGAATCGGCTTGGGAGGCGGACTAACCTTTGCTAACCTGTCTATCACCCAAGGAACAGGAGCCAATGCCAATGATGTAATCATTCGTCAGATTGCGAGTACAGGTCAAGCCGGGCAAGTACTGGGCGATTATTTAATGGTCTTGCGAAACGTCAACGTGGCCCTGATTAACCAAACTGATTTTGTCACGGTTGATCTGCCCACCCCGACTCCAACCCCCACCCCAACCCCCACCCCAACTC
>NZ_JAQMUE010000010.1 GCF_028330985.1 Roseofilum reptotaenium CS-1145
AAACCCATCACCTAAGACAATTTCGTGCCATTCATTATCAGGGTCAGATAATGCTGGGAAATATTCGCCATCAATAGTGACTGATTCATCAAGATTCCGAATGGCTTTGAATTCAGAACATCGGAAACCATAAAGTAGGTTAATGCAAATTGCCTTAAACCATGACTTACGGTTCTCGATATATCTGAATTGTCCCTTGGTAAGTTGATAACCATTTAACCCTAGAACTCTATCTCTAAAGTCCAAGAAAGACTCTAAATCAATAGTCTGTTCTTCAGTCTCCCTTACTATCCTCAAAGTTCCAAAGTGCCTAGTAACCTTGTCTAACAATGTCTCAAGCGTCGGATAGCCACGGATTTAGAACTCAGGAGTGAAGTTGATGCCTGGCAGCACGAGCGTAATCAGATGTGTGCCAAGGTAATTTTGCAATTTACTACGGAAGATGCACGGATTAAACTCAAACATCTTTATCGAGTGTTTGAGTGGGATGAATCCCTCTTTTTCTAATGCACCAAATTAGAGCGGTCAAGGCACTAGGGAAAATAGTTCAGAAAAATAGAAAAGAATTATGAGTGGAAACATTGCTACAGCATTCCATCAATAAGCGAATCACCTCAAGAGGTAACAAGGCTATTAAAGAGTAGGAGATAAGTCTTTAAGTAAATCCTCAGGGGGTGACAACAGACTTGAATCTAAGGCTACGCTTGGCTTTGAGTATTTAAGATGGCGAAAAAAGATCAGCGATTTTTTGGGCAATTAGCCCTCTAACTTGAGGTTAGGGTTATGCGATCGCCAGCTTTCAGTTGATCTTTTCAACAAAACACCACCGAAAAAGGTCGCTATAGCGACCTTTGAGCTGCCTTGTCACCCCTTGAGAAGTAAATCACACGAATTACAACCATTCTTGAGTTGGCACAAGATACAATCCAACACAACCCACGAGCCTATGGGTCTGTTTTATAGTGAGACAGGAACATCGCAACGCAATCTTGCATTACCCCTTCTGATGTCAGTTTCTCGCCCAGCAGGAATTCCGGCCAGAAGAAGAAATTCTTCACCAATCCCAACAATTGGCTGGCAGCAAATTCAGGATCAGAACGACGCAACGCGCCAGCCTCCATCGCATCTTTGATGAGCTCGGTAATGGGATAGTCGTGGGTCGCCATTTCTGCAAAAAATGCTCGCGACCTATCGAGATCGCGCAGAAGCTCAGAAATTACCATCCTATTCAGCCCCATAGCCTCCGCCTCTGTGATCACAGCAACATACATCGGGATGCAGAATGCATCCCGTCAGAAAGCGTATGAAACCGGTGAGGTTGACTATGTGGACGCGCTGCAAATGGAGGCGGCGGTCAATGCACCCGAAGGAACAGCCGCGCGGGAAGGTTATGACTATTACATGACCGCCCGGGCTGGTGCCGAAACTTACCCCAACTATTCGCACCTGTCACCATCGTTCATGCAGGAAACTCCAATGTTGGCCGACGCGATGAGCTATGCCCCCTATCTTTACACCCCGTTTATCGGAATCTATGGCGAAAAGGCAATGGCCGATACGGGTCCCCTAACTGTAAACTTCTATGAAAAAGCCTCTGAGCCAAAGGAATTGGTGGAGATTAGCGGTGCGTCGCATGTCTCTCTCTATGACGTTGAAGAAGATGTCTCGCGCGCCATCGAGGCTATAGATACCTTCTTCAAGAAGCATGGCGGTTCCCAGGTACAAGCTGCGTAAGAAGAATTTATTGCTTGTTGAAGGTTTATCCTAAGCGGGTTTTAGAGGCAATTCGGGTTTTCTTGCGCTCTTGCTCGGAGAGTTCATCCCCAGCTTGGAGACGGGTGGCGCTTTCTTGGAGGATGGTGGCAGCGTTCTGATCGCCGAGTTGCAAAGCGGTTTTTGCAGCGGTTTGCAATAAGGTAGCTGCACCCTGGCGATCGCCTTGTTTTAACTTGGTTTCCGCAATTTGGGTTTGCCGATATTTGGCTAGGGTGAGCATGTGGGACTGCACTTGGGGATCGGTTTGCGCTTGATACTCTTGCGTCACTGTCGCCGAAACTTCCACTGATGCAGACTCTAAGCCTTCTTGGCCTAATGCAGGATTATCATAAATCACTTGTACTGTGGCGATCGCCTGTTCCCCTAGAGGTAGTTGACCCATATATACATTCGCCAACACGACCCTAGGCTGATCCTTCATTAAATCCCCTAACCGTACCTGAATGGTATCTCCCTCTGTCTGTACGGGCAATTCTATAGTATCGGGTGACACTTGGGCTATCGGTTTAAGTTCTGCCAAGCGTACCCCTGGATTGAACGATAATTTTAGAAAGGCATTGGTTAATCCCACAGACTGCACCCGATCAAACAAGCGTGAAAAAGCAGTAATGGCTTCTTCTGGGTGTTCAATATAGGACAAAGTTCCGCCGCCCGCATCAGCTAACTTTTCCAGCACATCCTGATTCCAATGGGCCCCAAATCCCAGGGTATTAATGGTTAATTTATACTCAGTTGCTAAGTTGGCTAACTTCAAACAGCGATCGTTATCGCCATGTTCATTTTCCCCATCCGTGAGTAGAAAAACCTGGGAAACGGCATCCTGTTTCCCTTTGGCAATTTCCTCAATTCCTAAACGCATCCCTTCATCAATGGAGGTTCCCCCATCCGCTTCTAGGCGATCGATGAGTTGGGTCAGTGGCTTGCGTTCATCGACGACCTGATTGTCAATTAAGACTTCAGCATGATGATTAAATGCAATTACTGAGAGGCGATCGCCTTCTTGTAAGCGCTCAATCACCTTAGTTGCTGCATGTTTCACCATTTTCAAGGGTTGACCGGCCATCGAGCCACTATGATCGAGAATTAAACATAAATTTAACCGCAGATTCTCCGACCCCGTTTCTGGCTCTTTCGCTGATATCGACATCGATAACTGCCGTTGCTGACTGGTTTGCGTTGCTTCTAAGTGGCGATCGCTCAACCGAGCCTCTAAACCAACTTCCATGACCCTTCACCATAGACTACCATTCACCATCTTAATCAAGGGATGGAGGGATGGGGAGAGCGTGGGGCACTCCAAAAAGGTAAAATAAGGCTGGGCTGTATGGAGAATGAACCGATGGTCGCCAGGTTTTTGTATGATCGAGATTATCATCAATGGATACAAGAAACTGTGGAAGCTTTACGAAATCGAGACTTTCATGAAATCGATTGGGATCATCTGATTGAAGAGCTTGAAAGCATGGGAAAAAATGATAAACGAGCACTCATCAGTTTACTCACTCGGCTGTTAGAACATTTACTCAAACTGAAATATTGGCAAGCGGAAAAAGAGCGCTGTAGTCATCATTGGTCAGCCGAGATTGTCAATTTCCGGGCCCAAATTGAATATCGTCTCGAAGATAGTCCCAGCCTACGATCGCAGCTACCACTCCTGTATGATAAGGCCTATCCAGTTGCACTCAAATCGGTCTCGAAGCTCTTTGATTTACCCGAAGATGCTGAAATAAGTTTATCCCAAGTCTTAGATGAAGACTGGTTTGGTGAAAGCTAGAATAGTCAAGCGATCGCCAGAAGTCAGGTTTCTTTCAGAAATGGAGCTTCTCATACCCAGCAAATGAGAAGATGGATGAATCTCGAACTTTTTCCATTCCAGCAAAACCATGGCTCGTTTTCTGCAATATCGCTGGCCGTTACTGGTACTGTTTGTACTGGCGATCGCCACTCGCTTACCCTTCCAAAGTCAAATCCTCTATGAACACGATAGCGTTAACTTTGCTTGGGCAATGGAAGAGTTCGATCTCGAACGCCATCAACCCCATGCTCCCGGTACGTTTATTGTCCTAATTTTATCGGCTCGGTTGCTTAACTTCTGGTTGCAAGATGCCAATCAAAGTTTAGTGATGGTGAATATTATTGCCATGGCGATCGCCACATGTGCCATTTATGTTTTAGGAAACCTATGGTTTAATCGCACGGTAGGATGGATCGCGGCTTTCCTGATGCTATCGAGTCCCCTAATTTGGTTTTATAGCGAAGTGGGATTATCCTACACCCTAGAACTGGCTTGGGTGATTCTGATTGCGATCGCGTGTCATCATAGCCGTAAGGGCAATATGCGCGCTCTGCTGATTTCCGCTCTACTGTTAGGATTATCGGGGGGTATTCGCCCCAATACCCCCATTTTCCCCCCCTCTGGAGTGTGGCTGCGGGTTTGGGATGGCGAGAGAAAAGTTATCGAACAACAGATATTATCTTAGCCTTGGGTGCAGGGGCGATCGGGGTTTCACTCTGGGGTATTCCCCTACTCATTCTCTCTGGTGGTTTTGATGCCTATGTGAGCGCCATCCAAATTTGGTTAGACGGCCATCTCAAAGATAGCGATAGCCTTCAAGAAATTATCTCCAATGCCCGGTTATGGCTCTATACCCTGGTCATGACTCTAGGATTTGTTACTATACCTCTACTGAGGTTTGCGATCGCTCGTTGTTCCTCCATTCCTCCCCTTCCCATCCGCGACTGGCGAACTCAAGCCATCCTACTGTGGAGCTTTCCTAGCGTCCTCTATCTCACCTTCGTCCACTTCCAACGTCAAGGCCATAGTTATACCGTCATACCCGTAGTTATTCTACTGACAGCTCTAGCTCTAGATCGCTATTTACAACAAAACCATTCTCGCTCTCCCCAAAGCCTCAAAATTTGGATCATCAGTTTTATCCTCTGCAATAGCCTACTCTTTATCTGGGGCCCAAGCCAATGGCGCACCTGGGCAAAAATCCAGGACTATGACCAATTTGTAGAAGTGCGACGCGATACTATTTACGAAAACTTTCCCGCCTCAAGTACCACGGTTCTTTCTAGTGGTCATTATGCACGATTAGTGTCCTATTATTTTCGCGACTATTTCTCTGCGACTTTGGGAATGATACTTACTGATGATTTTGCTCTGCTCGATCCGAGAGTGAATACTTTAGTCCTCTTTGATTCTAGGATTTTAGGGAATCTATCACCGGACATTGAGGTGCAAGAACTTTCTCTACCCCAGGGCGATCGCCTGCGGTATATTCAATGGCAACCGTCCCAGGAAGTCAAGGTCAGTAACCAGAGCCTGATTATAAAATAAAGTCAGACGCAAGGAATAAGGAGTCAGAAGTTGGTGATTGCGACTGAAAAATTAACGTTTGCCGAATATCTCCAGTATGACGATGGGACAAATACTCGCTATGAATTGGTTGAGGGTGAATTAATTGCGATGAGTTTAGGGACTGGGAAGCATGGAGCGATCGCTGAATTTATTAATGATTGCTTTAAGGCAGAAGTTTCCCGACAGAGACTTCTTTGGACATCTAAAGATATGAGAATTGGAGTTCGTTCTCCCCGTGGAGGAAGATGGGAGACTTCACGCATTCCGGATGTAACGCTCTTACCCCTAGAACAGTGGGAAGATTTAGCTAACCGAGAAGCGGTGATTGAATTAGATGAATCTCCCCCTATTTTGGTCGTAGAAGTCGTCAGTCCTTCAACTCAAACAACTGACTATCGCCATAAACGCTCAGAATATGCAGTATTAGGAATTCAGGAATATTGGGTTGTCGATCCTATTGGAGAAAAGGTGACGATCTTAACCTTGGTTTCTGGCTTTTATGATGAAGCTGTATTTCAACGAGAAGAGAAGATTGAGTCCAGGGTTTTTCCTGAGTTAAGGTTCACGGCTAATCAAATTTTATCAGCACGCTAAATGCCCTTAACCAAAACTGAGGTTACGCCAACGAGGACAAGTTAAGGTAGAGCGATCGCCTCCAGGAAATTTTAGGACGAAACAGAAGGCGATCTTTCCCCCTTCACCCGAAACTCTTTACAAAATTTCATATTAAGACAAGAGGCAAGTATCCCCTACAATCTTTGCCTGACAATCACTTTAGAGAATTTTGATAACTGAGCAGCTCTGGAAAAATATGAATTTTTATTACAAAATTTCTAATTTTGCATAAAACCACCCCTCCAAAACCTGAGAACCCTATAGAAGCCTTCGTTGCTTCTGCTCAATTATCGATTGTGCATTGCTGAGGATGAACTCATGTCTTTAATCAACTGGTTTGACAAACCATCGTCCAAAACCACCAAACTCCAGAACTCTCAAACCTCCATTCTTGAATCTATTCTTAGTGGCAACAGTTGAGACACCAGCAAAAAGCCACTACCAACATATATACACGATGACAAATAATGCCTCGCGATCGCCCCCTCTCCCTACTTCCACTCTCTCTACCCTCACCCATGGTGCAATGTCAATCACCTTTTTCACTGTTCACATCTACCATCTACCCTTCAGAGGAATAGCACTCATGTCTATGTTAAACAATTGCTTCAAAGCTTTCTCATTTGTGGGAATTTTCTCCATCTTTAACATGGCTTTTCCTGCTGTGGCTGCCAATTATATTGAGATTCCCTTAGTTAATCAAAACCTCCCAGTGTCTGTTGCTGACCTCAAACGTTTTGCTGAAACTGGAAATAAAGATGACTTGTCAGAAGAGTTTTATTCCTTCCTGAATTCTTATTATAATTACAAATCCGATGTCAATTCGTATTACGAGGATCGTGGCTTAAAATTTCCAGATTTTTTGAGCCATTTCCAACAGCAGTTAAACCGCCCAATTCCTACCGATACGAACTCCACCATTGATTCGATCGAGCAAAAGTTGCTACAATTGATTTTGCCCTATGTTGAACCTAGCAATTGGAATGTTTTTTCCAGGATTATAGACCACAGGTTTCCAGACAAAAAACTCATTACTTTTCTTGAAAACTTTCCTAGAGATACAATCACTGAAGATAACTTTTTTTTCAGTTTTAAATCTTATAATGCTCCAAAGCCAAAACCAATTGACTTGACAACTTGGAAACAAGAAGGGGCACCATCATCTGGAGTTTGGGCGGTCTCTGCTGATGGCAGCTCGGTTATTCAAACTATCAATGGAAGGCCAACCTTCTTTGTCAGTCCAGAGGAGTTTATCAATACAACTGTCACGGGTAAATTTAGGGTTGAAGACAGAATTGATAACGATTTCATTGGATTCGTTTTTGGTTACCAGTCACCCATTGCTGCAAACGACGATCCAGTTAATGACTTTAAATTTCTGCTCTTTGATTGGACTAGATTGGGTTCCATTGGAGAGCATGGACATGAAGGTTTTGCTTTGACTGAAGTCAAGGGTAAATTTAGCGATTATACTTCTGGTTTCTGGTACCACCAAGAAAGTGCTGAGTTCGATATTCTTACTACTGACTATAGCTTGGGGAAAGGTTGGACACCTTATACTGAGTATGATTTTAGCTTACAATATGAAACCGATCGCATCAAAATCCATATTGATGGAGTAGAAATTTTCGATCTCAGTGGAGACTTTGAAGCGGGTCGTTTCGGGTTCTACAACTATTCACAGAGTTATGTTCGCTATTCAGGATTTGCTTCTCAGCCTGTGCCTGAACCTGCTGCGATCGGTGGTATTGCCATGCTGGGTTTGATTGGCTTAGGAAAAATGGCTTCGCGCAAACGGAAAGGTGCTTAGATTTGTCGATTTGTAGGTTGGGTTCCCTTCCTACAAATTTGTATTTATTAATAAGTCAAAATATCAGGTTTAACGTCTCGAAAGAAATATCGTACACTTGCCGCTTGGCGACGCTGGAAGATGCGGCAGAAATTGCGCTGTTATGGGCTAAGTTTGCCCATGAACGAGAAATGGCAGATCCAGCTTTATCGATTAAGTCTGACTTTAACTTCCAGGCTTATATCGTGCAACAGCTCAAACGTCCCCTGAGTTATGGATGGGTATTGGAAGATGCTCAGAAGACTCCGTCAATTGTGGGCTGTTTGTTGGTCTACTGTTATGATGAAGCACCGCCACCGAATTTGCCCCTAGAATGGCAATCTGAACATAAACTGAATAATCCGTTTAAGCCACGGCGTGTGGGTTCGGTTTTGGGACTCTACATTGAGCCGGAATACCGTAATCCGCAGACGATTCAATTGCTGACTGATGCAGCACTTGATAAGGCTTATGAGATGAAGGTGAGCCATTTGGATATCCTGGTTTCTGCCCAACAGACGGGGATGCAGGCGTTTTTGAATCGCTCTGGGTTTACGAAGCCGGCGGTGCAATATACGAGAGAGTTGGCGATTATTGATGAGGGTGAGTTGCCCATGAAAACATTGGAGGGTTTGCCAATTTATGCAAACCCGGTTCGCCATCCCCAGACTCAAGATTGGGTATTTGATCGCCAAGGCAATTTACTGGTTTGTCCGGTGGTTAAAGATGACACGGGTCAAGTGCTGGAATTACAAGGAATTCCCCAATTTTATCCTCCTGATTATGAATGGGTGAATGGAGAATTACGCTTGAAACAAGATGAACAAGGTAATTATGTCTTCTGTGATGTGGAGAGAGATAGGGAGGGCACCATTGTACTTTCTCCTGATGGTTTCCCCCTCTTTAAGCCAGCGAAAGTGATTTCTATGGCAGTGAATTAATTTATGTAGGGGTGAAAATTTTTTCGCCCCTACAGACTCTGCTACAGCGCTAAAATGGGGTCAAGTTTTCCTTGGGCATCAAGGTCATAAATACCGCTACAGTCGCCCACATACTTGTCGTCAACAAAGATTTGAGGGAGCGATCGCGGTCCACCCGTGCGCTTTACCATTCCATCCCGTGCATCTTCGTCTCCATCGATACAATGCTCAATATAGTCAACACCTTTACGGTTTAACAGGGCTTTGGCTCGCAGACAAAAGGGGCAAGTACTCCAAGTGTAAATTTCAACGTTAGGCATAATGGTTGTGGTTCTCCAAGGATCGAATTCCTTTACAATTCTATACAAAATTGGCGATCGCCCCAGGTAATATCAACTCTTTAGATGTTTGCGACAGATGATTGACACGGGGACTCGGAGACACGGGGACACGGGGATTGATGTGTAGCGTGATTTTTGGGATTTGACATAACGATTGCCGGAAGCACCCAAAACAAGATACGATGCTCCTTTGAGCTTATGAATATTGCTTAGTCTGAGGATTACTTCATCAGTGCGAAAGATAGTTTTAGCAGGTAACTGGAAAATGCACAAAACCCAGGCCGAGAGCCTAGAGTTTGTGCAAACATTTCTCTCTCAATTGGAACAAACCCCCGCACAACGAACCGTCGTTTTGTGCGCTCCCTTTACAGATCTAGGGATTCTGGCAGAAAAATTAAGGGACACTCGTGTCAATCTGGGCGCTCAGAATATTCACTGGGAAGACCAGGGTGCTTATACCGGTGAAATTTCGGGACCCATGCTGACGGAGATCGGAATACAGTATGTGGTCATTGGTCACAGCGAACGCCGGGAGTATTTTGGCGAAACGGATAAAACGGTAAATGCCCGTCTGAAAGCGGCTCAGAAACATGGGCTAATCCCCATTCTCTGTGTGGGAGAAACGGAAGCACAACGAGCGAATGGGGAAACAGAATCTCATATTAGTTCCCAATTGGATCTCGATTTAATCGGGATCGATCAAAGTCAATTGGTGATTGCCTATGAGCCAATTTGGGCAATTGGAACCGGAAAAACTTGTGATTCTAAGGAAGCCAACCGGGTGATTGGTTTGATTCGTTCTCAGCTCTCGAATCAGGATGTGCCGATTCAATATGGAGGTTCCGTTAAACCAGAAAATATTGATGAGATTATGGCCCAAACGGAAATTGATGGTGTTCTTGTTGGTGGTGCAAGTCTGGATGCAAAAGGGTTTGCCCGGATTGTCAATTACCAGTAATTCCATGGGTGAATTGCTGATGGCGTAGGGGTTGGTTGGCCAAGCCCCTAATACCATTTTCCTCTAAGCCTGCCATTCATCAGTCCTTGGGAGGCAAGGGGCACTTAGCCCCTTGTTAAGCGTCGCTTTATAAAAAATGCTATAAAACGTTAGGTTTGCTCAGGACAAAAAGATTATGGCTTGGATAGTGCGGGGACGCTCCTTTGATTGGGGAATGAAAACCTATATTATGGGAGTGTTGAATGTTACGCCAGATAGTTTTAGTGATGGAGGGCAGTTTAATCGTTTAGAAACGGCGATCGCCCACAGCCAATATTTAGTCGATCATGGGGTAGATGTGGTCGATATTGGTGGACAATCCACCCGCCCCGGTAGTCCTCAAATTTCCCTCAATGAGGAGTTAAATCGGGTGATTCCGGTCATTGAAGGCTTGCGAAATTTACCGGAACCCTATGGCACTATTCCTGTTTCCATTGATACGACGCGCTCCGAAGTCGCTAAGGCGGCGGTAGAGGCAGGTGCAGACTGGGTGAATGATATTTCAGGTGGAGATTTCGATAGCCAAATGTTGGCGACAGTCGCTCAACTGGGAGTCCCAATCATCTTAATGCATATGCGGGGGACTCCAGAAACGATGCAACAGTTGACCAACTATGAAGATTTAATGGGCGAAATTGTTGGGGTTTTAGGGGAGAAAATTCAGAAGGCTTTCAAGGCGGGAATCAAAGATATAATTATCGATCCGGGGATTGGCTTCGCCAAAACTTACGACCAAAATGTACAGATTTTGCGCCAGATTCCCAGACTGCGAGAACTGGGTTATCCAGTGTTAATTGGTGCATCTCGCAAGAGTTTTATCGGTCATATTTTAAACGAATCTGACCCGAAAAAACGGATTTGGGGTACAGCCGCCGCTTGTTGTGCAGCCATTTCTGGAGGTGCAGATATAGTGAGAGTCCACGATCTACCGCAGATGGTAGAAGTGTGTCGAGTTGCTGATGCGATTTATCGAGGTTCAATTAACAATTAACAATTTGGATATAATGTGGTAGTTTCCTTTGGTGGTACAATGAAGCGGGTTCAATGGCGATTAATATAAAAAACGGATTTTTCCAGAAAGAAGATGGACTTGATGCCCAAGAGTATGTAGATCTCGAACGTGCCTCATAGAATGGTTGATACAACTCCAAGGTCAAGTGGTTGGCTTAGATACAGCACTTCTAATATACTTCATTAAACAAAATGAAGCCTATTTGGAGTTGGTTCGTGCTTTTTTCATGCTATGAGTCAAGGTGAGTTTCAATTCGTCACATCTACGTTAACTTTAACAGAAGTTTTAGTCCATCTACTACGGCTAGGTAATAGGGAACTGGCTCAACAGTATCGCGAGATTATTCTTAATCAAGAGCATGGGAATTCCAGCCTCCATTAAATCGAGGGCAATACCGTATTCTGTCCCATCAAGTTGAATCCAAACTTTACCATTAATAATCTGAATATCCATCAAACATCCATGCATACGAGAACCATTCTTTTTCCAGCCATCAGACATGACAACATAGTGGTCTTGAGTCGTATCAAATACGGTTTTATTCTGAAGTTCTAAGATATCAGGATTAGCATATTGGCGAGTGGTAAATTCTGATAATAAAGTTTTGATAATAGTGCGGTATTGCTCTAGCTCGTCCATGATACAATTACCTCCTACTCTGAGTTAAAAACAAGTAACTTAAACCGACGATTTTCCAGCAGAACTTTACCAATTGACATCGATTCTTCAAAGAGATTGCTAAACACAACATCTCGGATGGCTAAGAAAAGTTATCGTTCTGGTTCAATTCTAGCCAGTAAATATTAGTAAAGGAATGCGATCGCCAATTTTGGCAAAAATCAGCACTCAGATCGCTCCCTGATGCTTTGTTCCGTTTCCAGGCGAGCTAGTGTAGTCGCTGCTTCGGCTAGATATAGAGCGGCTAGAGCGCGTTTTTTAGGATCTGTTTCTTCTTTGAGATCTTGGGTAAAAATTAAAATTCGATGACGATAAGCACGTATGGATTCTGAATCATTAATTGGATTAATATGGATACTCATAGGTCAAGGGGAAACTCTCTTATGCGAATATCTAAGAGTTGTTGCTCTGGTTCGAGGTAGATAAACCGAACTTCCAGTAGTTCATTTGCTCCTAGGGTAACATCTTGAGAGGTTTCTGGAGGGTTGACAGATTCATGAAAAGCAATGGCTGTATACTGCCCAGGAGGAAGATCGGGGAACTGAGCATCTGCCCAACGCCAGTTAACGGGTTTTTGGCTGATCAGGGTTCCGTCTTGTTGAATGATCGCCACAAAGAGGGTTCCTTGATGAGAAGCCATAGCGTAACCTTCTTGATTGCGAATCGTGATAAAAATATCTGACATGGAGACAATGACTACGCTTTGATTTAATTTAACCACAGAGGCACGGAGAAAGACAGAGAGCTTTTAAATCTAACTCGGTAAAGGAAGGTCATCGCTACCGCAAACGCCTCCCTCTACAATGAAGCATATCGTCTTCAGAATAAAAATTTAGCTAAAATATGGCTGTATTCTCAAGCCTCGGAAGTCATGACTTCAACTCAATATCAACTCTCCCTCAACTTTGAGCAAGTTTTAACCTTGATTAAACAAATGTCTGAGGTGGAAAAACGACAATTACATCAAGAATTAGCCCAAGAATTATTAGATCATCAATCCAATCAATGGCCAGATATTATCTTATCCTACGAAGGCATATCTGACTTTCCTGCATTTGAGTCTTATCGTGACGAACTGATTCCACTGTGTGAAATGGATTTATTTTAATGCGCTATTTACTCGATACTTGCGTCATCAGCGACTTTATTAAAGGCGAAGTGGGTACTCAAATTCGACTCAAGCAAACCCCACCGGCTGATATTGCTGTCTCTGTCATTACGGTGATGGAGTTACGCTACGGGTTAGCTCTCAATCACCAACGGGCACAAAAAGTCGAACCGGCGATCGCTAGTTTTCTAGCTTCTGTTACCATTCTTCCTTTGAATCAGCCAGAAGCAGAACAAGCAGCGCAGATTAGGGCGATGCTGAAAACTCAAGGTCAGCCGATAGGTGCTTATGATATCTTGATTGCAGCAACTGCTCTGCATCATAATCTACTCATGGTGACAGCGAACCAACGAGAATTCGATCGCGTCTCTGGACTGCAAACAGAAAACTGGCGGGGATTTTAGCACATGGGGATGATGTCTAGCCTGGGAATCGCTCGCATCGTAACCAGTGGGCAAGCTACAGTTAGTGACGATTGATCGGTATTAAAGATCGAGTGGGTATCGCGCCCTGGGGGAGATAGAAGCATTATGGACACAAATGAAGCGTATCGCATAGCCCAAGAGCGGATAGCAGCAGCACAGCAGGAAAAGGCAACCGAGCTGGATTTGAGTAATTTGGGGTTGACTGAAGTGCCGGAGGCGATCGCGCAACTGACCAATTTGCAGACGCTTTGCCTCGATAAAAACCAAGTGAGTCATCTGCCAGAGGCGATCGCTCAACTAAGTAATTTGCAGCAACTTAAACTCCATCACAACCAACTGAGTCACCTGCCAGAGGAGATCGCTCAACTAACTAATTTGCGGGAGCTTAACCTCTCTGATAACCAACTGAGTCACCTGGTTGAGGAGATAGGTCAACTAACTAATTTGCAGCGGCTTTACCTCCATCACAACCAACTGAGTCACCTGCCAGTCGAAACCGGCTTTTTCGATCGCCCCGAAGCTATCTCGATTAAAGTGAAACTCACGCTCTGGTGCGAACATTCGCGCCAACCCCTCCCCAAAATCAACGCCCAATACTCTCAAAACCCCAAAGACCAAGAAAAAGGAGTCTATATCCTCGAATTCCCTCGCGAGTGGTTGGCCAGAGCCACCCCTTACCTGACTGCTGTCACTCGCACCGTTGGATTAATAGTCCCCGTTGTTTCCTCAGCCGGGAAGTTCTTAATGGACGATATCTATAACGAGATGCCAAAAGAATGGCTGTTTGCTCAAAAAAGCATCGAAGCGTCCATGAAAGCAGGAGAGATGGCTCTAGACTCTGCCAGTCAAGGCAACGATCCCGGTCTCGAACGGGGAAGGGCGATCAATTCTCATGGCCCCATCCTGCGACAGCTTCACAGTTTCCTCAAAGAAAAAGACCCCACATTTGGCTCTTTAGTGCGCGTGCAAGATCGGCAACAAAAATACTTTTGGGTTCACAAGAAGTATGTCGATGAGTATTAACGTTCAGTGGACATTGATCCAACGGACTGAAGATGAAAGTTAATCGTTACCTTGAATACAAGCTATTTCTGCTTCTTCTAAAGCTTGGCTACTTCCCACTTGCCAAGAGCGCTTAATGGCAGTGGGAATGATTTCTGTGAGGTTGATCTGGGGAAACAGAGGGCTGGTTTTCGAGGCTGTATAGTGCCCATTTTCTTCGAGCAGATAGATGGTGAGATGTTGACCATCATACACCCAGAGTTCTGGAACGGCGATCGCCTCATACGCCGCTAAGGGAGTCCGAGAGGTAATATCGATTTCAATGGCTAAGTCCGGAGCAGGATCGCCCGTTTGCAGGCGACGGCGATTAATGATACGCTCATAATTCTGAATATAAAAGCAAGCATCCGGCTCAACTCCTGCGATTCCTTCCTGTTTAAATGTGGTCGATCCGAACGATTCAAAGCGCCTGCCTGCTTTGCGGAGTAAGGTTTTCACCAGATCGGTAATCAGTTCTTTGGGTCGTTCGTGTTCCGGTAGAGGAACTATAATCTCTAATGTCCTCTGACTATAGATTAATCTGGCACTGCGATGTTCGCCCCATTCGTGTAAAATTTGTTCAAACTCCTGCCAACTGACTCCAGGAATGGTTACCATACTTCCAGGAGCGATATGAATTTGATGGATAGGTTGAGTAAAGGCAACAGTTGCAGTCAATGCGATCGCCCCTTGAGTTGAAACCGAACATCGATCCAAATTGTTTGGCTCTCAACTATACTATAACGTTGACCGATAAAATGGTTGTCATGGCGACCCCAGGGAAGCTATCTCTCAAACAAGGTTCATGATAGTTGATCGATGAAGGGACTGAAAAAATTGCCTCCTCTGGGCAACGTCATTAAAATTCTGGGCATCAATCTGGTTTTGATGTTCCTCTTGCTAGAGGGAGTGTGTTTAGGCTTTTATGCAGCTCAACATCAGCAACTCTATTATGGGCGATCGCCGGATAATTCAGACAACCCAGAAGACAATCCCATCAACCTCGATCAACAAGGGATTCGCTTAGAAGAGAATATCACCGAAATTTTACATCCCTTTTTGGGCTATATTGCTAAACCCGGTACAGGGTTTGGCGGCTTTGAATTTCAGTCTGTTTTTAATGCCAACAATTATGGTTTAGTTTCTCAACTGAATTATCCCTACATTCGGCAAAATCCAAATCAGGTGCTGGTGGGCATTTTTGGCGGCTCCGTTGCCACATTCTATTACATGAATGAAATTGAAAATCCTACCCTTGCCCGAACCCTGAACAATTTACCCGAATTTGCCAATAAGGAAATTGTCCTCTTAAATTTTTCCCAAGGGGGATATAAGCAACCGCAACAACTCCTGGCGCTGAATTACTTTTTATCCCAAGGGCAAGAGCTGGATCTAGCCATCAACATTGATGGGTTTAATGAAGTCGCGATCGCCAACAATAATATCGAGAAAGAAATCGCACCCTCCATGCCGAGCGCTCTACAAGTCATGCCCCTAGTTCAGTTAGCCAATAATAACCTCTCTACAGAACAAATGAAAATCATGTTAGAGGTGATTGGAATTAAGGACAAACTCAAAAATAGCTTGCAAGGGCAACAAGATTGTGTGTTAGCGTTATGCTACTTCTGGGAACAGATACGCTCAACTGTTTTAATCCGGAACTATTACGATCGCCTAGAAGACTTTGACGATAAACGTAAAAAATCTGCCACTCCCGATGAATCGTTAATTTATCTCCAACCCTGGGAAAGCCAAGGCACGGAAAGCGATTACGAAAGCATGGCCCAGATTTGGATACAGTCTTCTTTAGCTATGTCTTCCGTTCTTCAAGCCCGAAATATTCCCTATTTTCATATTCTACAGCCCAATCAATATTATCCCACAGAGCGCCAGTTTAGTGCGGAAGAACAACAGCAATTCGCCCCCGAAAATAATAGGCGTAATCCTTATCTTGATGGTGTACAGTTGGGTTATCCCTATCTGCTCCAAGCCAGCCAAGAGTTATTAGATAATGGGATCTATTTTTTTAATGGAGTTACTGCTTTTGATGGCGAGCCAGATACGGTTTATATTGATACTTGTTGCCATTATAATCAAACCGGAAGAAATATTTTTGCCAATTTTGTCGCCAGTCAAATTGCGCTTACCCTCAGTCCACCAAATCTTCAGTAATCATGCTTAAGTTTGAGCCAAAATGGATTAAAGTCATCTTGATTAATATGGGCAGTGTTTTGCTGTCTTTAGAACTGCTGTCCCTAGGGTTTTATGGACTGAAAATGCAGCAATGGTTTTATACTCGTTCCCCAGAATCAAAACAAACCTATGAGGCAGTTCATGAAATAGGAAATACGGGAGTCAATTTAGATGAAAGTTTACTGTTGAGATTACATCCTTATTTTGGCTATACTGATTTTAAGCCAGAAGAGCCGACCATTAATAATTATCAATTTGGTTCGCTAAGGGATTATCCTGTGCTGAAACAGAACGAGCGCCAGTACATCATTGGTATTTTTGGCGGATCGGTGGCGCTGGCGATCGCCAACACGGAAGCGCAGTATCAAATTGTTACCAATACCCTCCAGCAACTCCCTCAATTTGCTGACAAAGAAATCATCGTCTTAAATTTTGCCCAAGGAGGCTATAAACAACCCCAGCAACTCTTAGTCTTTAACTATTTCTTATCCCTGGGGCAACGCTTCGATATGGTGATTAATATTGATGGCTTTAATGAAGTCGCTTTATCGAGCCTTAATTATCCCGAAAATGTTCATTTATCCCTACCCAATGCTTCCTTGATGAAAGCATTAGTTAATCTGGGAAACCATCAATTCTCTGCCAAAGATCTAGAAATAGCAATTAAAAACCGTGAATATAACGCTACCCTTCGCAAAATCCAAAATCGACAAAATTCTTGTTGGTTTGCCCTCTGTTATATTAGCCAACAGTTCCATTATCAACTGCTACGTCGAGACTATCAACAGTTTTTAAGCCAACAGGAACAAAAGACATCAGAAACCGTTGTCTTAGCTCCTATCTCTAATGCCTTTAGCCTATTTTATCTCAATCCTCCCGATCCAGATACTACGGCTAAAACCCTCTATCCTAAAATTGCCCAAACCTGGGTCAATAGCTCGATTTTAATGGATCAAACCCTAACCAGTCAAAATGGACTATACTTCCATTTCTTACAACCGAATCAATATTATCCCACCCAACGCCAGTTTACTCCTGAAGAACAAAAACAAGCAATTAATCCCGAACAAATTTATGCCCAAGGAGTGCAACAAGGTTACCCCATATTAATGGCAGCTCTTACCCAACTACAAAACAATCAGGTGAATATTTTTAATGCAGCAACGGTTTTTGATGCTGAATCTCAACCTGTATATAGCGATGATTGCTGCCATTATAATCTTCTCGGTAATCAGATTTTTTCCCAATTTATCGCTAACCGTATTGTCGAAACCTTGCAAGCAGAGCAAAGCTCTACAACAGCTCAAACCAAATCAAAGAACTTAGCGATAAATAACCCATAGAAGACAAAAAATAATAATCCTTCCCATTGGGTAATGTGTTTATCTTGGGTAACCGTATAAAATAAAAGCGTTCCGGCAGCAAAAAAAGGTAATCCAATAATCAGTAAATCGTGGTTAATTTCTAATTCCGCAATTAATCCTGGAATACCCATCACCACCAACGAATTAAAAATATTAGAGCCAACCACATTTCCTAATGCCATTTCTGCATTGCCTTTACGGGCAGCATTTAAACTGACGATTAATTCAGGTAACGAAGTCCCTAATGCTACGGCACTGACGGCGATAATATGTTTGCCTATGTTTAAAGCTTCCGAGATTTGGGTAACGGATTCAATGGTGAAAACTGCACCAAAATATAACCCAAAACAACTGGTGACTAGAACCAGAGCTTCTTTAATAGGAAAGGTTTGAGGATTAGGGTTGTCCGTATCTTCTTCCGTACGATGGCTGAGGGTATAGAAGAGGTAAACGATATATCCAAGGATGCAAAAAATGGCTTCACCATGGGAAAATTGCTCATTAATGACAGCGAGGATGAGCAGTAGGGCAGAGCCTAACAGTAGGGGTAAGTCAACTTTGGTTAGGTCGTATTCTAGGATTAAGCCTTTACTAAAAACGGCAGCTACGCCAACAATGAGAAAAATATTGGCAATGTTTGATCCTAAGACATTACCGAAGACAATTTCTGAGGAGTTATCGAAAACGGCAACGAGAGAAGAGAGGAGTTCTGGTAGAGAAGTACCAACAGATAATAATAATACTCCTACAATAAAGGAAGGTAATCGGAAAAATAAGCCTAAAACTTCGGCTGAGTCGGTAAAAAAGTCAGAGGATTTAATTAACGCGGCTAAACTAATAATAAAAACCAGAGACCACAGCAAAATTACAGATGTCATAGAGTGAAGAATTCAACAAAGAAAAGTGAGGAACCCTCCGGATCGGGGTTAATAATGATCCAATCCGGCTGATGATTGGGACAAATTTTAATAATATTTCAATAATACTTTAAAATAGTCTTAATGAATAAGAAGAAGGATGGGCTATCTGATGATACACAACATCCTTCGCAATCCGGGTCTTCTATGGCAGTCTAAGCCTCATCGTAGGGTTCCATATCTAACAAATAGAGATAGGGTTGAACAATATCTACCATTTCTGGACGCTGGAAGGCGATCGCCCGCAATAGATGCCAGTCCCTTAACCCCTCAAAGGCATTACTATATTCATCTTTCTCCAAACGGGTCGCAAGCAGGGTAACATCTTCTGAAGTCATCTTAGAAATTGCCTGCTTGGAGATGGTGATCATTGCCATAGTTGAGCCTCCCATTGCACCGTCTGTGTATCAACCCTATCTTATCCCATTTAGATCTCAGATTGAATCCCATCAGATTGCACTATGGTTCACGTTTAGGCTAAGTTCCGGCCATCGTCTCCTGAGACTGTTCTTCTGAGATTTCTGCTAAGAGGTTCTCACCCTTCAGCATCCGTTGAGCCGCTTCTAACAGAGCTTCCTCTAAGTACGGCTTCGTGAAATATCCCTTCGCTCCCAAGGAAGCAGCATGTTGTTGATACTTAGACGCACCCCGTGAGGTGAGCATTGCCATGGGAATTTCCTTGAGAATATCATCACCCTGGAGACGCTCCAACAACTCCAAACCATTCAGTTTCGGCATCTCAATATCACAGAAAATCATGTCACAAGGTAGACCCGCTCGTAATTTCTCCCAAGCATCTAAACCATTCCGAGCCTGTTCTACCCGATATCCAGACTTCACAAATGTCATCGATAACAGCTCGCGTACTGTAATTGAATCATCGACAATTAATACCGTCGGCTCAGACTTGTCAATGGGTTCGGGTTCTGGGGGAACCACTTCTTCCCACATGCGAGAATCTCGTCGAGAACGACCCATGGATAGATCGATTAACTCTAGCACATCGGCGATCGGCATAATCCGACCATCCCCCAGTACCGTCGCTCCCGCGACACCCACCGGTTTAGGAATGGGCCCCTCTAACTGCTTGATTACAATTTCCTGCTCTCCTAAAACCTGATCCACTTGAAGCGCCAAATACTGACCTGCACTGCGCAAAATCACAATCGAGATAATGTCATCGTCCGCCGAACCTCCAAACACCCGTCCTCGGCCAATTGTCCGGTTATACTGCAATAATTCTGCTAGGGGTCGGAACGGTAGTTCAGTATCCCGCCATTTAATGCAATGGACACCGTCCTTATTGGCGTAAACCCGATCCTTCGGCACATCTAACATATCTTCCACCCCATCCATCGGGAAGGCAACCCTTGCATGGTTACTAATACAACAGAGTGCTTTAGAAATACTCAAGGTTAACGGCAGACGAATGGTAAAGGTTGTCCCTTGTCCTTCTGTTGAATCTGTTGTGATCACCCCGCGAATTTCTCGCAGCGCCACTCGCACCACATCCATCCCCACGCCTCGACCCGCAAAATTATCTGCCTTATCTTTGGTACTGAACCCAGGATGGAAGAGCAAATCATAGATATCTAAGCGGGACATTGATTCTGCTTCTTTGGGTGTAATCAAACCTTTTTCCAGAGCTTTAGACTTCACCCGCTCCGTATTAATCCCTGCGCCATCATCAGAAACTGAAATCACCGTTTGGTTCCCTTGGTGGAAGGCTCTAACGGTAATTTTGCCCACCCCTGGTTTACCTAATTTCTTACGCTTCTCGGGGGTTTCAATCCCGTGGGTCATGGCATTATTGATCAGGTGAGTCATCGGATCGAATAACTGCTCCTGAATCATTTTGTCGATTAACGTATCTTTTCCTTCAATATGAATTTCTGCCTGCTTATTCAAACCTGTAGCAATGCGGCGTACTGCTCCGGGTAGACGGTCCGCCGTTTGTGCAAAGGGAACCATTCGCGTGCGCGTTAACCCTTCTTGTAATTGGGTGGTGACCTGGCGGAATTGACGAGTGACTTGATCGTTTTCTTCAACGATAAACTCGATGTCGGAGGAAGATTCCCGTACTCGGACAATCAGCTCAATGGTTTCTTGGGAAAGGGTATGGAAGGGAGTAAAGCGATCCATTTCAATGTGATCCCAACCATCGTTTTGATTGGAATCTCCTGAGCCATTGCCAGGGGAGAAAGCAGAACGATGGCCATGGCGAGAACTGAGTAAGGCGGATTCTAGAAGACTTCGCTCGTAGAGATCTCGCATTTTACCCCCCACATCGCTCAGTTGCTGTACCAAATACAGTAAGTTATCTAGACATTGGCGCAGTCGTTCTTGGTTCTGCTCTAGGCTATTGCGGTTAACGACCAATTCCCCAACTAAGTTACTGAGATTATCGAGTTGTTTGATGGGAACCCGCATATTCTGCTCAACTCGTTTGGCGGCTTTCGGCGATCGCGCCGTTGTCGCATTAGCCGTTGGTGGCCCCCCTAATGCCTGATCTGCATCCGCTAACAAATCTTCTAGATCATCAAATTCCCCTTCAGTCGTTTCCAGAGTTTCCGCAGGTGTACGACTGACCTCTTGTCGTAGAGATGGACTTGGTAAAGTCACTGGCTCATCTAAAAATGTCTCTAATTGGGTAAAGATTTCGATATTTTCACGCTGCTTCTGGTCTTCTCCCAAAAAAGCTTCTAACTCTTGCCACTGTCGAGAAGATGAATCTACAGGATTTAAATCATCACCAAAATCCAAACTCTCCAATGTCTCATCCGTCGAGCCTAAATCTTCCTCAAATAACGTTAGTTCATTAAGATCCTCAAGACTTTCCTCATCTCCTAACATCTCTGGTTCATCTGAAAACAGAGTAGACAAGTCATCCGGTGCATTCTCCTCTATCTCTAAGGAAAAATCTAAACCATCCAGACCTTCAGAGGGTTCTTCAATCACTGTTTCATCGAGATCTAAACCAGCATCTTCTGTGAAATCGGATGATAAGTCTAGTGGATCTGGATTTAATGGTTCTCCCAATCCAAAATCATCTATTTCTTGAATCAATGTATTTTGACTCGGGTCTTCATCACTATCAATCATTAAACCCAAATCTAGATCCATTTCTTCACTAATTGAATCCGATTCTTGAGTCTCTAGACTCAACCCATCTAAATCTTCACCCAAGCCTAGATCCATTTCTTCACTAATAGTATCTGACTCTTGAGTCTCTACTAAATCTAAACCCTCGCCCAAATCCAGATCCATTTCTTCACTGATTGAATCCGATTCTTGAGCCTCTAGACTCAACCCATCTAAATCTAAATCCTCACCCAAGTCTAGAGCCATTTCTTCACTAATAGTATCTGACTCTTGAGTCTCTACTAAATCTAAACCCTCACCCAAGTCTAGATCCATTTCTTCACTAATTGAATCTGACTCTTGAGCCTCCAGACTTAACCCATCTAAATCTAAATCCTCACCTAAATCTAGATCCATTTCTTCACTAATAGTATCTGACTCTTGAGCCTCCAGACTTAACCCATCTAAATCTAAATCCTCACCTAAATCTAGATCCATTTCTTCACTAATAGTATCTGACTCTTGAGCTTCCAGACTTAACCCATCTAAATCTAAATCCTCACCTAAATCTAGATCCATTTCTTCACTAATAGTATCTGACTCTTGAGCTTCCAGACTTAACCCATCTAAATCCGAAGAGTCACCCAAGTCTAGATCCATCCCTTCACTGATTGAATCTGATACTTGAGTCTCTAAACTTAATACATCTAAATCCGAATCCTCGCCCAAATCTAGATCCATACCTTCATTGATGGCATCTGACTCTTGAGTCTCTAAACTTAATGCATCTAAATCCGAATCCTCACCTAAATCTAGATCTACTTCTTCACTAATAGCATCTGATTCCTGAGCCTCTAAATTCAACCCATCTAGCTCTGAAGAGTCTTCCAAATTCAGATCGATGTCTTCTCTGGCTGTAGATTCCAAATCTATGGACTCTAAATTTTCATTAACCAATTCCTCAGTTAATTCATGATTTTCTTCTAGTAAACTTTGAATATCAGATTCCTCTTGAGATTCAGATTGACTCGTTTCTGAAGCCAGTTCCGAGGAACGCCTAGAATCCTCTTCGTCTCGAACTCTCCCATCGAGATTATCAGAAATACTAGATTTTGAGGGAGGATCTAAAGCTATTGGCTCTGATGTAAAAAAGTCATCGGAATCTATTGATGGGGAATATGACGGTGCTGATAAATTAGAATCCGATACATTAAAGAAATCATCCACACTGGTATCTGACCTAGATAAATCTTCTTCAATCCTAGATGTTTCAGTACCCATCATTAAATCAAAGTCATCACTATCTTGTGGGATTGAAATATCTTCTTTTTCTTGATTTTCAAGTTCTGGAATCATTTCAGAAGAAGATTCAAATGTATCTAATTCTTCTGATTCTTCTGAAACCAACTCATTGGATTGATCTGTATCCAATACATCTAATCCATCCAACTCTTCCGTAGGCGAGAAGTCTTCTAAGGATTCGTTTTCCTCTAGAACCTCCAACTCTAGCAATTCGCTGCTGTCTGAATCTTCCGTAAGGGGTAAGTCTTCTAAGGATTCATTTGCATCCAACTCGTCCAAAGCTAGAGATTCAGCACTCTCATCTAAACCAAATATATTTTCTTCTTCACTGCTACTTTCGTCTAAATCTTCTGTCAGAGATAAGTCTTCTAGAGATTCAGCACTCTCATCTAAACCAAATATATCTTCTTCTTCACTACTGCTTTCATCTAAATCTTCTGTCAGGGATAAGTCTTCTAGGGATTCATTTGCACCCAACTCGTCCAAAGCTAGAGATTCGACATTCTCATCTAAACCAAATATATCTTCTTCTGCACTACTGCTTTCGTCTAA
>NZ_JAQMUE010000011.1 GCF_028330985.1 Roseofilum reptotaenium CS-1145
GGATTGAGTTTCTCAAAGTGCTTGCCATAGGTTAAGTGATAATTAGCCAGAGTATTAGTTCTAAGCCTCTTGTCACTCCTATCGCGTCCACATTTGTCATAGCCATTGATGTAATTATTCTTCACTATCTCAATGGCATCGTCGATGGTAATGATGTCATTCTCAAGAGATACGGTGCCCTTGATTTCTGACTCGTACCACGACCAAAATTCTGACTCTGATTCGATTTCTTTGAGTTTTTCAAAGACTGCTAAGGCTTTTGCTAGAGCGTTGATGCACCCATCGCGAGTGAATGACTCATTACAGGAGTTATCAGCAGTAGCAGACTTGTTAGACGTTTTAAACCGGAGATATAGCCGGTTACCTTTCTTGCTAATGGAGACACCCTTAGGGGTTGACTTCTGGCAAGCTTTGAGATGGGCACGAATTAACTCATGATCAACGTACTTGGATGGATCAATTTGATTAGAGTGGAAATACTCATTAACTAAATTCCACGTCTGCTTAAAGTATTCAGACATCTACCTATTTTCCTTTCAAGGTTCTATAAGGTAGCTTTGGTAAAGCTTCTAGCCATTTGGATAGCGTTAGCTATAGTCTGAGAGTGGGGTTCAAATCCCTCCGTGCTCGTCTTTTTTGTGTATAGTATTAACCTGAGTTCGGGATAAGGAAGGGAGGATGGAGTAAGCTGAAAGTGACTAAACATCAGCACCATCCCCCGCAATGACTACTAGCTTAGAAGAACTCTTCTGTGATGTCGATGACTTCTGTCAAATCTTTGAGGTGGCTTGGTCACAACAACTGCTCCAGTCCGGTCTGAAAAATCGCCAACGGCAGCGCTCAATGAATTTGAGTGAAATCATGACTATACTCATTGGGTTTCATCAAAAGCCCTATCGAACCTTCAAAAGCTATTACCTCGAACAGGTCTGCCAGTATTGGTCTCAAGAATTTCCATCCCCAGTGAGTTATCAACGTTTTATTGAGTGGATACGTTCATCTCTAGTACCTTTGTGTGCTTATCTCAACAGTTGTTTTGGTAGCTGTACGGGAATCAGCTTTATTGATGCTACCAAAAAAGAAAGTCTGTCACTCTCGTCGTATCAACCGCTACCGAGTCTTCAAAAATTTAGCAGCTCGAGGTAAAACCTCTATGGGTTGGTTCTATGGATTTAAACTTTATTTGGTGGCGAGTGAATCTGGGGATATACTGAATACTCAGTTGACTCCAGGTAATACAGATGACCGTAAACCTGTAGAAGGGCTATTAAGCCACCTCCAGGGCAAAGTGTTTGCTGATAGAGGTTATGTGAGTCAAACCCTGGCCAAACAACTGCTAGAAAAGTTTAACATCTCCTTTTTTGCCAGGCTGCGACGCAATATGAAGAATAAATTGATGCGCCTCACAGATAAACTGCTCAGTCGTAAGCGCTCTATTGTGGAGACAGTAATTGACCAACTAATGTCCCTTCAGGTTTAAAGGCTTTACACAGGAGTGGAAAGGTTATAGTCTTATAGTTAAACTGAGCCAGAAAGTCACTCCTCTGACTTCTGTTCTCAACCGGACGTGAGACTTTCACCTCATCCAGCTCCTCAGTTGAATAGTTCTTTACCATGAATACTAATCAGATCCCTAGCAGTCTTAGAGGCATGGGAATGTCTATGGAGTAAGTGCTTATTATCTCTTCGATTATTACCCTCCAAGGCTTTAGAGATAATATCCCTCTTCTGTCACTCTCCGAGAATTAAGATAGAATAATGTAAAAGCCCAATGGCTGAAAGAGAGACACAGTAATGGATGTAGGGCACCCCTATTAATTGCTCTTTCGAGCAATTAATCAGATAAAAAAAGACCGCCTTTTTCCGAAAAGATAAAATTTCATCTAAGAAGTAGACAGTTCATCATAGACCAACCACTTTTTATTAAAACTCCCTATAAGTAGGGGCATTTTAATTATATATCTGAGATTGATCAGAAGACATATCTGAGGAGATTAAATACTAAATTTCTCAAACCTATATTGGCTTCTGCTCTCACTTTTCCAATCGAACGTAGAAGCTTTCCTCCCATGCACATTACCCAAGCTCCAAATACATGCTCTACTTTCGCTCTCGTTTTTGATTTTTCTCTATTGCTTAATTTTTGTTCTTTACTTAACGGTTTGTATCTACACCCTTTTTCATTAATTTGGCTCTCAAATACTAGCTTTGATAAGAGCCATTCAATTTCTTCACTCCGATAGGTACTATCTGCCCATATTTCTGGTTATGAATTCTCTATATCTATCAGTTTTTCCAATACTTTTGAGTCATAAATTTATGCATCTGTCACTTCATATTTGCGAATAAATCCATATTTCTGATCGATACTTATATGATTTTTATAGCCGTAGTGATTTTTCCCATTTTTTTTCAACCACCGAGCGTCTAAATCCTTTTGGTACAAGCAGTTGGGCGTTTATTTTCATTCTTCCGGGATTTCTCCTTCTCGGATTTCTTTATTCTCTTTTCTGCTATTTCTTTGCCTCGGCACAGGAATTAGAGTCGCATCTACTATTTGCCCTTCTTCAGCTTTATACCCTTGACTTTTTAGATACTCTTCTAATTGCTCAAATCACTCTTCTACTAACTTCTTTTTCGTCAGTTTTTCCTTAAAAAACCATACCGTTTTAGCATCGGGCACTGGATCTTCTATGCCCAGATTTAGAACCTTCATAAACGAGAATCTATCATTGACTTAGTACTCCAATTGATCGTCACTTAAATTGAACAATTTTTGTAGGATAACTAACTTGAACATTAAGATAACGTCTAGGGGTTTACGACCGGCATTACTTGAGAGTTCACGATCATGAATTTGTTCGAGGATTGGACGAAAATCCTCCCAAGGTACCAATTCATTCAGTTGAGAGAGCAGCGTTTTTTATTATTTAGCTTCTTCTGACGTTTCTCTACGTTCCAAAAACTTATTTGACCCATGTTTTTTTCTTTCTTTTTATTTCTTTATTATATCATGAATTCACGGTATAGCCAATTAATAGAAGTGCCCTTAAGCATTAATAAAGACCATCCCTTGATCTATTTTTCCCGCACTTCCTAAGTATTGCCGAGCTACAGAATCAGTCTTCTTTAGCTATTTCTGGAAATGTTTTAAGAACTGTAACTCTACATCCATTAGTATGTCTTGTTTTCAGCCATTGAGCTTCTAAATTATTCTATTTTAATTCCTCGCAGAGTGACAGAAAAGAGTGTACTATATCCCTAGTCTAGCCTATGGGAAGAAGCAACAGACAAGAATTAACCTCTTCTAAAAGCAGCTCAACCCAAGGTGTGTTACGTTCATCTAAGCAAATCACTTTGGTTAGGGGGGTATAAAGGAACTTGTGGAGCAGATTTTTACAACTATCTTTGAACTCCTATGGCAACAACTCCAGAATTCAACCCAAGCGGGACAACGTAACTGTCGGGAAGTCGCCCATCGGTTAGCAACCGAAGTGACTCGAATTTGTGTGGAGAGTCAACGGATTCAAATGTCAGGGGAAGTGGAAGAGTGGGCTAAAAAGCTGGCTCAACTCCGCCTTAAACAATGTTTACACTATTACCAGCAAGGATCGGTTAAAGGTCGTCAAGATCTCCATAGTACCTTAGCCGCGATCGTTTATGGTTATATAAATCTATCTTATCGGTCAGCCAGTTATGCCGCTCGCACCACGTTAATTGAGGATTTTTTACAAGCCTTTTACCTCGAAGCCTTCAATGCCTTTCGCCGTGAAACCGAACTTCCCCTCACCTATCATCCAAAAACTCGGTTAGACATTGCTGAATTCATGGCTTTTGCAGAGCGCTATGCTAAACGCCGAATTCGTCTGAAAGGGAATCGCTCGCAACAACTGATTATTTTACGAGCGCAAACCTTTTCTCAGCAACAACCTCCAGAAGAGCTAGTCGATATTGAAACCGCTTCAGAAGGAGGAAGTTCGGACTCCAATTCCGAGTGGTCAAGTCCTGCACTCTCTCAAGTCCGTAAGGCTATCAGTAACCAGGTACAGATTCCAGAAGCCGATGAAATTACTGAAAAAGTTGTGCAAATGCTTTTAGAGTATCTAGAAGAACGCAGTCAGCAAAAATGTGCTGATTATTTTGTCTTTCGTTTACTGGATTTAACCACTTCACAAATTGAATGGATTTTAGAGATTACGCCTAGGGAAAGGGATTATCTACAACAACGGTTTAAATATCACTTAGAACGGTTTGCCCTAGGTCCCCATTGGCAATTAGTACATGAATGGTTAGAAGCAAGTTTAGAACAAAACTTAGGGCTAATGCCTCAAGAGTGGGAAATTTTTACCAATAAGCTTACCGAAGAGCAGAGGAAACACCTTAATCTGAAACAAGATCGGGTTGATGATGAAGCGATCGCTAATCAACTTGACTGTACACTCACTCAAATTCAAAAACGATGGATCAAAATCTTAGCGAAAGCTTGGGCGATCCGCAATGCCTAATTATCCGGAGAATTCAAAATTTGCCATGAATAAAGACCCAGAAGCCAAAATTGAAGCCCTTTTTACTTGGCTCCTCAATCCTCCATTGGATGACTCTTCCCCAGTTTCAGAAGAACTAGCATCAAGTTCCCATTCCGATCCCAATCCATCCCGATGGATAGATCAACCCGATGAATCATCTTGGGATTGGGAGGCACTCGATCCCTTAGAGTCTGAAGATATCGATGGCATCTATCCCCCCCATTTAACCCCAGAGGGCCAACCTTTAGAGATAGGAGAGATCCCCGCCGTGCAAGACCGTTTCCAGGCTTTATTAAAGCGACGAATTCAAGCTGAAATGCAATCGAATCTTCCCTTATTTCCTTGGGAAACAACGATGATGGACTATGAGGATGACCCCTGTGATGTGGTATCCTCTCCCCCTGTTCTTTCCCAACCTTGGATGCTACAGCTCAAACAGTTAAATTTTCCCGTTCCTGTACAACTCCCTGAGTCTTTGCTGACTCAATTACTCGATCAATGTCAGCAAGTTGCCCAGTCTACTCTGGAAGAGGGGGCAAAATTGGTGCAAGCAGTAGAAAATTTATTTCCCAATCAGTTTCTGACTTTAAACCGGATAGCCCGTCCGTTATTATTGGGTGAATTGCGCTCTCCCCCAAAATCTCGTCCGACTTTAGTATATGAGGAAGCCCAGCAATCGCAAAAAATGCTCCTTTCTCTATTAGCCGCCCAAAAAATCCTCCAAACCCTAACCCTAACCCCCGTTGTCAATCAAGCCGCCATAGAACGGAACTGGGAAACGGAACTTGGATGGCTGAAAGTTGCAGCTAATTATACCCAGACCGAACAGAAGTCTCAACTCCGGGTAGAAGCGTTGCTGCCTTGTGCCGGAACAGTGCAGTTCCAAGGTGAAGGTAGACAGGCAATTTCCAAACGCTGCGATCCTGGATATCTAAGTGTAGAGTTATTTGATATTGTTGGAGAGCGCCCCTACAGTTTAGTCATTGAGCTGGACAATAATCCTGAAGCGCCCCTGATGTTTGCTATTCAACCGACCCATACGGGATCTTAACCCTGACTTCAGATACCAAAGACAAAAAATCTTGTTACACTAGCTCTTAGCTTTTTTGGAAATTAGCAAGCGTAACCAGATATAACCTATGGCAAACTCATCAGGGACGCGCCAGAGATCAAAATTTCCCTTCTTATCGGACTTGTGGAAGCATGTAGAGCGCCTTCCAAAACCCGTGGCTGAAGAATCCATGTTCTTAAGAATATTGGTTCAGGGTTTAGTGAGTGTGGGAATTATGGCCACCGATGTAGCGGCAGGGACCCAAATGAGTCTGTGGGCTGTTCCCGTGGGTATGATCGGGGCCCTGTGGAGTTGGTATCGACGCAAGGATCGCAATGTAGTCACGAAATTTGCGATCGCTATTGGCATGTTAATTGCCCTCTTTGTATTTTTCGGAAACCTGTTTACCCAACTCAACGATACCCGACTGGTTCTGGCTGAACTGCTGGTTCATCTCCAAGTCTTACATAGTTTCGACTTACCACGCCGCAAAGACTTGGGCTATTCGATGATGATCGGGCTGATTTTAATTGGTGTCGCTGCAACTCTGAGCCAAACCTTAGCCTTTTCCCCCCTCTTATTCCTATTCCTGGTCATTGCCCTGCCTACTCTGGTTTTAGATTATCGCTCTCGGCTTGGACTATCGCCTCTCACCTGGAATTGGCGTTCGACGACTCGTAAGCGTACCCCCTTAGCACCAGAACTAGCACCCAAACAATTGGGATTTATGCTCTTAGTGATTCTAGGGTTAGGCATGGCTCTGTTTGCTGCCTTTCCTAGGGTTCCCGGCTATCAATTACGCAATTTCCCGGTCAGCGCACCTCCTCTAATGCAAGAAAAAGAACAAAGCTTTCAGGGATTGCCAGGAACTATTATCAACCCAGAAACCGCAGAGGATGGAGAAGGTGAAGGGGGCGGGGGAGAAGTCCCTAGTGAGGGAGCCGGTCAAATGGATGACACCTTTTATTATGGGTTTAATAGTCAAATCAACCAGAATTTGAGAGGGCAACTGACTCCCAAGGTGATGTTACGGGTTCGCTCTCAAGCAGAAGGATTTTGGCGAGTTCTAGGGTTCGATCGCTATACCGGTCAAGGATGGGAAATTGAGCAAGAGGGTACGGCATTAGTTGAACGCCCGTCTTGGTCGTATAAATTTTACATGCCTCGCATTTCTTCATTAGCCAGAAGTCGGGAAGTGGTGCAAACCTATACCGTGGTTGAGCGTTTACCCAACCTGATACCAGCGTTATATCAAGTTGAGGATCTCTACTTTCCTACGCGAGAAGTGGGGATAGATAAACATGGAGCGTTGAGATCGCCCCTTAACCTACGAGAAGGATTAACCTATACTGTAATTTCTGAGGTTCCCTATCGCGATCGCTCTGTTTTGCGGGAAGCTTCGACAGACTATCCCCAAGAAATTCGTGACCTGTATCTGCAAATTCCTCCAGAAATTGCAGAGCGGGTACGTCAGAAAACAGAAGAAGCGTTAGCCACTTCAGAAAATCCCTTAACCGATCCCTATGAAAAAGCTCTGTATCTGGCTCAATATTTGAAACAACGCTATAGTCTGGAGCCAGAATTACCCTTTTTTGATGGCAATGAAGACCTGGTAGAAGCCTTTCTCTTCAAATATAACGGTGGCTATCCGGATCACTTTTCTACTACGTTAACCATAATGTTGAGAGCAATTGGTATTCCGGCACGTCTAGCTGTTGGCTTTGGGCCAGGAGAATTTAACCCCTTTACCGGATTGTATGTGGTTCGTAATATTGATGCCTTTGCCCTCACAGAAGTCTATTTTCCAGAGTATGGTTGGTTTAGCTTTGACCCGATTCCCGGTCATCCCCTAATTCCGCCCTCAATTTCTGAGTATCAAAGCTTTAGCGTCCTGCGTCAGTTTTGGGATTGGGTTGCGGGTTGGTTACCGTCTCCGGTGAAAAATGCTCTTACGGCGATCGGGGCATTTATTATGACCGTTTTAGTCCGGTCACTAATTCGTCTGTGGCAATTGATTTCCAGTGGCTGGACGGGTTTCTTTATCGGTTCAATCTTAGCGATCGCGATCTCCTTTTTGCTCTGGGTCTTATTTAAGCAATGGCAACAGTGGAGACGGCAAAGATGGCTCTCTAAACTCCATCCCGTGGAGCGAATTTATCAACAATACTTAGACATTCTTAGGGAAGCCGGTTATCCCAAACATCCAGCACAAACCCCTCAAGAATATGCCGAAAGCTTGCGGGGTAAGTATGGCTCAGAAACAGCAAACGTAATTGACAGGATTCCCCAAGCCTATGTGCAATGGCGCTATGGGGGCATAGAATCTGAATCGATTTCTCATTTACAGCAGAGTTTACAACAATTAAAACAACGTTCTCGCCAAAAGAAATTGCTCACTCAAATAAGTAGTCGGTAAGGGGAAATCAGTCATCCTATTTCTCTAAGATCTCCCTCTAACGTAAGTATCACTGCCCACTCAATTACCAAATTATCTTTAAGTCATGGGGCCTCTTTACCAGACAGAAGCTAAAATGGTTGGCGTTAAAAGAACGCTCTAGCATAATCCCTGCCATGAACAATTATCCTATTCATCCTGCGTTTAAGATTCTTCCCCTGATTGCCAGTGCTATGCTGTTAGGCTCTTGTGGCAAAGAACAAGTACAGGCAACACCTCGTCCTGCGGTTCCAGTAGTCTTTGGAGAGGTGGAATCGGGGCGGGTCAGCGAGGGTACAGAATATAATGTGTCTTTGGTATCGAGAGAAATTGCCAATGTGCGCCCTAGGGTGAGTGGGAATATTTTAGAGCGATATGTGGATTTAGGCGATCGCGTCACCGCTGGACAACAGATGTTTATTATCGATCCGATTGAACAACAGGCAGCCGTGAATTCCCAACTGGCACAAGTAGGCGCAGCCACAGCCGCCCTAGAAACAGCCAAAAGTAACCTACAATCGGCGATCGCCGATCGCGCCCGCATTGCCACCGAAAAAGACCTCAACTCCGCCCGCGCCGACTGGGAAAACGCCAAATCTACCCTACTTTCCGAAGAAGCTGAACTCGACCACCGGCAAGCCCAACTCGATTACCAAACCTTAGAAAATGAGCGCTATCAATCCCTCGCTGATAATGGAGCAGTTTCTCAAGAAACTGCCGATCAAACCGAACGCTCTTATCTACAAGCGCAAGCGGATGTCGAAAACCAAAATAAAGTGATTGAAGCGGCTCAAGCAACCGTCGTCAGTAGTCGCCGAGCATATGATCGCCTGATTGCCTCCGTAGATGCCCAACTCGCCGCCCAAGATCAAGTCATCGCTGGGGCGGAGGCTGAAATTGCTCGTGCGCAACAAGAACTGCAACGGACTCGGCAACAAGCAGCCGAACAAGAAGCTCGCTTAGGATTTTATGAAATTAACGCCCCATTTTCAGGAACCGTAGGCAATGTGCCAGTCAACGTTGGGGATTTTGTTGATAGCCAAACCCTTCTTGCTACTGTCAGTCAATCCCAACCTTTAGAAGTCCTGATCCAGATTCCCATTGACCGCTTATCCCAAGTCCGCATTGGCACCCGAATTGAGTTGCAGACTCAACAAAATGAACCCATTGGAATTATACCCGTGTCGTTCATTTCACCACAAACTGATGCTGAGACCCAAACCATTACCATTAAAGGCATCTATGCCAATGCCGAAAATCAATTGCGTACCGATCAATTAGTCAAAGCAAAAGTGGTTTGGGAAGACAAATCCAGTGTGACTATTCCCACGACAGCAGTTACGCGCATTGGTGACCAAGCTTTTGTGTTTGTCGTGAATGAATCGGAAGGGCAAAAAGTCGCGACCCAAACCCCAGTCACTCTAGGCAGTATTACTGGACAAAGCTTTGTAGTGCAGGAAGGCTTACAGGGAGGTGAAAGCATTGTCACGGAAGGGGTGGTTAAACTCCGTGATGGTGTTCCTGTAGTAGATTCGAGTACCTTGCCCAGTTCTCCAGAGAATTAGAGAATAGGTACAGTGCTTTGCTCTGTCGTGGGTGATGGGGGAGTGCTTAGGTTATGGTATCCTCAGAACTCGATAGGAAGGTGAAAACGATGGTACAAGAATTGCTTTCTCAAGCGCAAATTGACGCTCGACTCTACCCAGAAAGTGATGGCAAACCAATGGCAAATAATACAGTTCAATTTCGTTTAATAATGACTATTGCCGGAGGATTGTCGGCTCTGTTTAAAGAGCGAGAAGATGTATTTGTGATTGGGGATTTGTTGTGGTATCCCAGAAAGGCGGGAACGTTAACGGCAGTAGAAGAAACATTACCGTTCAGCCAAGCGCCCGACATTATGGTGGTTTTGGGAGTGGAGAAAAAAGATAGAGGCTCCTATAGACAATGGGAAGAAGGAAATATTGTGCCTCAAGTGGCGTTTGAGATTATCTCACCGAGCAATAACAAAGGAGAGATGAACGATAAGTTTGAGTTCTACGACTATTATGGGGTCGAAGAATATTATGTCTACGATCCGAAGCAAAATCAACTGCAAGGATGGTTGAGAAGTGGGGGGAGGTTAACCGAAATTCCTCAAATGGAGGGTTGGAGAAGTCCTTTATTGGGAGTGAGTTTTAGTACAAGTGAGCAAGAGTTGCAGGTGTTCGCGCCGACTGGGGAAGTGTTCGAGACTTATGAGGATGTTGTGCAAGAGCGCGATCTCCAGCGTCAGGAGAAGGAGTTGCAGCGTGAGCGGGCTGAGAGTGCCGAATCGGATTTACAACAGCTACGGGAGAAACTGCGACAGTTAAATATCGATCCGGATTCTTTGTAGGCTCGGTAGGAAGAAACCGGGTTTGTGCCTAGTTCTCTGGCTCTTCTCCCAGATTCTCGTACAAACCCGGTTTCTAGCGCCCTAGTTAGCCGTAGGGTGCGTTTGGGCTGTCGCGGACGTGAAATCGCGCAGGGCACTAGCTTCTAAAAAGACACACTGAGGTTTTCCGAAAGATACGTCATACCATTTCTCTGTAACAATGTGCTTAATAATCATGGTCAAAATAGAAGTTTTACTTATAGTTGTCATCTTTCATTAAGCGCAACTTCATGGAGAAATGGTATCAAGGCAAAAGGTAGTGGACTGGCAAGCTTAAAATTGTGGGTAAGAGTTATCGGAGGTACCTATGAGTAACCCCAAGCTTAAGTATCGCATTAAATTGAGTACAGAGCAACGTCAAGAACTGATAGATGTCGCGAAAAATGGGGAAAAGTCA
>NZ_JAQMUE010000012.1 GCF_028330985.1 Roseofilum reptotaenium CS-1145
ATCTAAATAATTTCCTAGGTCTAAGGACTCCTCTTTTGCTACGGCTTTGTCTAGAGATATTGCCCCTTCCTCGGGCATAACTAAGGCGTAACCACTACCATAGCGCTCCAAGCTTAGGGGAACGACAATACCGGTGGAGTTTAGGTTTTTAGAAATGGCATACTGGTTACGAAATTGCACCAGTTCGCTAAAACTGGGGTAGGAGTTGCGTAACAATTTGATCACGACGTTTAGGGAGTCGGATAGGCGTGTTCCTTGATAGACTAAGGTTCGCTCTCCTTCATAGATTTTTGAGCCAATTTGATAGCCAGGAAGTGTTGGAGTCATGAGGTTGGAGCTTTTCTGATGTTCTCTTATGGTAATGATAAATATTTTATTCGCTTCTAATACCCGATCGCGATCACAGCTCAGTTGCGATCGCCATCTCATCTTTTAGCTATGATATGCAATCTAGAATCAGCGAGCTAGTTGCTGAGAGGAAGGCATATTTCTAACTCAGTATATTTACTCAATTGAGAAGTACAAGTAATCTTACCGCCATGTTTTTGGGTGATGATTGATTTCGCGATCGCCATTCCTAACCCCGTTCCTTTACCCACCGCTTTAGTCGTAAATCCTTGCTCAAAGATACGTTCTCTAACTTCTTCTGTCATCCCCATGCCATTATCAGTAATGCGAATGGTGACCTCCTGGGCTGTTGCTGAGGTGGTAATCTTAATTTGATTAGTAATCTCGTCAAAACTGCGTCCTTGGTTGACCTGATCTAGGGCATCAATAGCATTAGCCATCAAATTCATAAACACTTGGTTGAGTTGCCCAGGAAAACATTTTACTTGCGGTAATGCTCCATACTCTTTAACAATTTCAATCTCTCGACGCTCCTCGTTGGCTTTCAGGCGATGTTTGAGAATCAGCAATGTGCTGTCAATGCCTTGGTGAATGTCAAAAGCGACTTTATATTCCTTATCCGTGCGCGAAAATGTCCGTAAAGATCTGCTGATGTACCTGATGCGATCCGTGCCCGATCGCATGGAAGAAATCAGTTCTAGTAAATCCGAGCGCACAAACTCCAGGTCTATTGCTTCTAGTTCCTCTTCTATTGCCTCGCTTGGCTGTGGATATTCTTGCTGATAAAGGTCTATTAATCCCAACAAGTCTTGCACATAATCTCGTGCTGGGTCTATGTTTCCAGAAATAAATCCTACGGGATTATTAATTTCGTGGGCTATTCCTGCTACTAAGTTACCCAAAGCTGACATTTTCTCGCTTTGCACCAGTTGCAGTTGGGCTTGTTTGAGTTCCTCAAAAGATTGCTGTAATTGTTGCTGGGTCTGCTGAAGCTCTTGCACTGTTCCTTTGAGTTTCTGCGCGTAGTCTTGGGACTGTTGGTACAGACGGGCATTTTCTAGAGAGATAGCGGCTTGGGAACAGAGCATAGAGAGCAGTTCCACGCGATCTCCCGTAAACGCTCCTACGGCTAGATGGTTTTCTAGATAGAGGATACCAATGAGTTTGCCTTGATTGAGGATGGGCGCGCATAGGAAGCTTTTTGGTTGTCCTTCCAGCAGATAGGGGTCGCTGGCAAACTGCGTATCTTTAGGGAAGTCATTAATAATAATTGCTTCTTGGCTGCGTTTGACTGTATTGATAACGCTTGTCGGCAGAGCGCTTGCGTTTGCTGTCTTGGTCGAATATAAGTCGCCACCTTCTTGGGGGTATCGGGCTACAACGTGCCAACTTGCTAGTTGCTTCAGTAGCACAATGGAGCTATCTGCTCCGGCATTTTCCATTGCTGCTTTTATTAAGGTTGAGACCAGTTTATCTAAATGCATTTCGCTCGATAGAGACTGAGCCGCTTTCATCGCCGTTGCCCAATCGAGGGTTGTGCTGCTACTCAAACCCGTCGTTTGCGTCAAAGTGTACGTCGCGGTTTGACCGCTCTGTAACTGCAAGTAGGGTTGTTGCAGAATGGAGGAAAGTAGTTGGGGATATTTTTCTTCGAGTTGGTCGGTTTTGGCCTTGGCTCCCCAGCGGGCGTAGCAATAATAAGCTTCCTGCATATGAAGTTCAGCATATTTTTCTTTGCCCCAGTCCAGATAGAATTTAGCTGCGAGTTCGTTCGCCAGAGCTTCTTCTTGTATGTACCCGTTTTCTTTAGCTCCTGTAATGGCGCGATCGTACATTTTCATGGCTTCTACTTGCTCCCTCATGACTCGATGGCGTTCTGCGATAACGAGATGATATTTATGTAGATGATTCATCGGCCCGAAGTTCGCCCATCGTTGCAATTTCTCTTGATTGGCTGCAACTTGAGATAGTATCTGCGTTTGTTCTGAAGGGGAACTGTTGGTAAAACGTGCCAGTTGGGTGAGAGAATCGTGGAAATGGAAAATTGGCCAGTGTATGGCTCCTGTTGCCCCATCGAGGTATTCGCGGGCGAGGTCTGCGGTGGGTTGTGCGAGGATAGGGTTGTTAAAATAATTGCAAAGAATGAGTTTATTGAGTGCCTGAAAGCAGACGGCGGTGCGATCGCCAGCTTCTTCATGCAAGGGGAGCATTTCATCTTCATTGTAAGCCTCTCCCACCAACCGACAGGGATCGTCTGACTTACCGAGCCAATTGAACACGGCTTGGCGGGAAATTTCCTGATAGTGGAGGGCAACTTCTTGTTTAAGGTTGGCAATCGTTTCGCTATACTTGGTCATTTCCTTCCCTAAATTGGAGAGTTCCCGACCCATGAAATACGCATGGTAGCAATAAATTAGGGCGCTAAACGTTGCCCATTCCAAATCGCCGTTTTCCAATCCACTGGCGTAACCTTCCTGTAAGGGAGGAAGAATCGAGCGAATATGGACTTTCCAGTGACGAATTAAATCGTAAGCAAACACGAAGATTTGGGCTTTGAGGGTATTAGCTTGCAAGCGATCGAGCAATCCTAAAACCAGTTGACTGGCTGCATATCCACTTTCGATATCTTCCACCAGTTCGCATAAAACTATCCCATAAATTGCATAACCGAGGGCGGACTCCGGAGTATTGCCGTAGTTCAGAGATAATTCAACCAATTTAAAGCCCATCAAGGCCATCAGATCGAAAGCTGCCCCGTAGGCTGATCCCGCTACTGAAGCTAAGATACGCATTGCTGCACATTTTTCTGGGTCTGTGGCGATCTCCTCGGCGATGATTTCTGCTTCGGTTTTCTGGGAAAGGGCAGACTTGATGACTTCTAATTCCCGTTCGACATCGGCATGAGTGGGTTGTTCGGGAAACTCAACCCCCAATAATTTGAGGACTTCAAGGGCAATGGCGATCGCTTCGAGGAGCTGTCCTTGGGCTTGGGCAGCCTGAATGTTAGTTTCGTAGATTTTAACGCGATCGAGGAGGGTTTTGGCATATTTCATCACCGTTGCAGCCCATTGTTGCTGCTGGGAAAAATTACCGTTAAGGAAAGCGGCTTCGCCAGCGGAAATATGCAAATCCAGGGTTAAATAATAGTGGGATTCCCAGCTTGTGGGGGGGAGTAGTGAAATCCCTGCGCTGAGATAATTGACGGCTGCATCATAGGCAGTCGAGGCTTTGGCCTTCTTCCCTGCTTTCAAGTTTAACTCGGAGAGGTTTTGGCGCTCTGCCGATTCTGCCATTAAATCCGCTCCTATGTTCAATTGGTTGACTATATCGAACAGTTTTTCTTCTTTTCGGGCCTCGGGGGTATTGTGGCAAAGCAAACGTCCAACTTGAAGATGAGTGATTTGTTTTTGTTCGTTGGGAATCAGGGAATAAGCAGCCTGTTGGACGCGATCGTGCAAGAAGCGATAATCGACAGTTATTGTCTCAGTTGGACTAGAATCTATCTCACCTTGGAAAAACTTATAGGCTTCGCTAATGGGTAAAATCATCCCTTCTTGCAGTGCACTCCAAAGCTCGTTCGCCACTTCTTCTGAGTGAGTTTCACAAATCACAGCCAAGGTTTCGAGATCGAACGGGTTGCCAATACAAGCGGCTAACTTCAACACCTCTTGTGTTGCGGCGGGCAGCTTCTGTAAGCGTCCCGCCACAAACTCTACTACATCATCAGTAAGTGCCGCATCTCGCACCTTCACCAAATCGCATTCCCAATATCCCAAATTGCGATTAAACGTAATCAATTCATCCTCATGTAATCCTTTCAAAAACTGTGTCGTAAAAAAGGGATTTCCTTGCGTTTTTTGATACACTAATTCTGTTAAAGGTTGAGCTTGTTCGACATTACAACTGAAGGTTTCTGCCAAAAGCTGATTGATGTGATGTACACTCAAGGGAGCCAACGTAATTGTTGAAATAGTTGCGTCCTGCTTTTCCAACTCTGCTAGGGTCAATATCAATGGATGAGCTGGAAACACTTCATTATCGCGATAGGCTCCCAACAGCAGCAAATAGCCTCGATTGCGATCGCCCATTAACACCTTTATCAGATTTAAAGATGCCGAATCCGCCCATTGCAGGTCATCCAGAAACATCACTAAAGGATGTTCTTGGGTGGTGAAGACAGCAATGAATTTCTCAAAGAGCAGGTTAAAACGATTTTGTGCTGCACTTCCGGAGAGTTCGGGAACGGGAGGCTGTTTGCCAATAACACTTTCAAGTTCAGGAACAACCTCAATCAGAACTTGACCATTATTTCCCACTGCTTCTAGAATTTGAGCTTTCCACTCTTGCAATTGGGTATCGGATTCTCCAAGTAATTGCCCCATCAAGCTGCGCAAGGCTTGCACGAATGCTGAGAAGGGAATGTTACGGTTGAATTGATCGAATTTTCCTTTGATGAAATAACCCCGTTGCTGAACGATAGGTTTGTGTACTTCGTTGACAATGGCAGTTTTGCCAATACCGGAAAAACCGGCGACTAGAATCATTTCGCTGTTTCCAGTTGCGACGCGGTTGAAAGTTTCTAGTAAGGTTTTTACTTCCTGCTCTCGTCCGTAGAGTTTTTCGGCAATCAGGAAGCGACCTGCAATATCCCTACTGGCTAACTCAAAGGGTTCTATTTTACCGGTTTCTTGCCATTGTTTGAGACAGTCTTCTAGGTCAAATTTTAATCCCAATGCACTCTGATATCGCTCTTCTGCATTTTTGGCCATCAGTTTCATTACTATGTCTGAAACCACCGACGGAATGGAAAGATTTGATGCTGTATTGTCTACTTCTGCTGGAGGTATAGGCTGTTGTGAAATATGGCAATGTACTAATTCCATCGGGTCGTTACTCATAAAAGGTAAGGTTCCCGTCAGCAGTTGGTATAAGGTTACCCCTAAAGAATAGAAGTCGCTGCGGTAGTCGATTCCTCGATTCATCCGACCGGTTTGTTCTGGGGAAATATAGGCTAGGGTTCCTTCTAGGACGTTGAAGTTTTTGATTTCTTGGGCTTCACGAGGTAGCAGGGAGGCTATGCTGAAATCAATTAATTTAACCTGTTGGGTTTCGGGTTGAATCAGGATGTTAGCTGGTTTAATATCTTTGTGCATAACTCGCTGGCAATCGAGTTCTTCTAGAGTATCAGCCAGTTGGATGGCCATATCTAAACAACTTCCTAAATCTAACGCTCCATGTTCGGCTAAGGTTTTATCTAGAGAGATAGCTCCCTCTTCGGGCATAACTAAGGCGTAACCATTACCATAGCGCTCCAAGCTTAAGGGGACGACAATACCGGTGGAGCTCAGGTTTTTAGAAATGGCATACTGGTTGCGAAATTGCACCAGTTCGCTAAAACTGGGGTAGGAGTTGCGTAATAATTTGATCACGACGTTTAGGGAGTCGGATAGTCGTGTTCCTTGATAGACTAGGGTTCGCTCTCCTTCATAGATTTTTGAGCCAATTTGATAGCCAGGAAGTGTTGGAGTCATGAGATTGGAGCTTTTTTGCTATTCTCTTATGGTAATGATAGATATTTTATTCGCTTCAACTTCGGAAGGGCAAACTTAAAGAGAAATGGTCTGAGTGTCGGGAGTTGTCACCTATGGTATCTAATCTAGAAGGGAATCGTTGTTTCCGGAGCAGTAACTCTCGATTCATTGTCTAGTCTATAGCGCTTCGTGCTAGGGAATAGGCAATAGCTTGTATGGCTTATGTTCTAGGGCTTCAAGCTGTACCTCATAGAAGAGAGAAACGCTATATTTTTCAGCTTTTTACCTTCCCTCTTCTGGAATTCCTATTTTATTATTGAGGATTCTGACCATAATATGGGTTCGTTTTTCAACCTTTTGGGAGATGATTTTGAATAAATGTTTCCAAACCTTTAAGTTGGAAACTATTAGCCAATTGCAGTATCTCTGCACCAAAAGCTATGAATGTTTCATCCGATTCCAAGCGTTCCTTAACCACTTCTTTAATCCCTTGAATATCTCCATCTTGCACGAGTTCGAGTAATTGTTCTAAAACCTCTTGACTCGGTGGCACGATCGCTTCCAAATCCCCTTGGCTTTCAGGGTCGCGCTCTTGATAGATCCACTCTAATTGCAGTAATTTCTGTAATGCTTTGAGTAATTCGTCGGCTTGCACGGGTTTGGGTAAAAATACATTGGCTCCCGCATCGATTGCCTCCTGTTGATTGCTCTCAAAAATACTGGCAGAAGAGGCTATAGTCACGATATTCTCAAAGGTTTCTGAGGTACGGATCGCCGACAGCAACTCATAACCGTTCATCTCTGGCATCATTAAATCGGTGATGACGGCATCCGGTGGGCTTTTTTGTATGTTCTCCCAAGCCTTCCGACCATTTTCTGCTTCGGTCACTTCAAAGCCGATGGGTTCGAGCAAACTGACGACTACCGACCGATTTTCCCAGCGATCGTCTACCACCAGAATGTGGCGTTTTTCTCCCTGATAGCTGGAGATCGCCCCTTGCTCGACGGTTTTGGCAATCGCGACCCATTCTCTCGATTCCGGGATTTCCATCTCGAACCAAAAGGTACTCCCCCGACCCAATTCACTTTTAACTTGCAATCGAGACCCCATTAATTCGACAATCTGTTGGCTGATAGAAAGCCCTAAACCCTTTCCTTCTGTCTGTTTCTGGCGATCGCCCACTTGCTCGAAGGGTTGAAAGATGGTTTCGAGTTGTTCGGGTTTCATCCCCGCTCCGGTATCGATGACGGAAAAACGCAGGCGGTGATGTTTGGCAAAAGAGGATTCTAAGACCTCTACAGTCAGGCTGACTAAGCCGCGATCGGTAAATTTGATCGCATTGCCCAAAAGATTAATTAAGACCTGTTGCAGGCGTTTTTCGTCGATGACAACGGCTTCGGGTAAATTTGCCGGGGGATGATAGATAAATTCCAAGTCCTTGCGATCGGCACGGATACGACAAATTTCGACGACCCCTTGTAGGAAGGCGGGGAGATAAGACGCATTGGGATTAAGTTCGAGTTTGCGCGCTTCAATTTTGGCCAAATCCAAAATATCGTTAATCAGGTTCAACAGGTGAGAGCCGCATTGATGGATAATACTCACCCCCTGTTTTTCCCTGTCGCCTAAAGATAGGGAACGATTGAGGACTTGAGTGTAGCCGAGAATACCGTTGAGGGGGGTTCGCAACTCGTGGCTCATGCTGGCAAGAAAGTCACTTTTGGCTTGGTTGGCGCGATCGGCAGCGAGTTTAGCAGTTTGAAGTTGTTGGGTGCGCTCTGCTACCTTGCTCTCCAGCATAATAAACGCATCTTGAAGTTGGCGAGTCATTTGAGTAAAAGCGGCAGCCAACTGGCCGAGTTCGTCTTCTCGTTGAGTATCGAGAGCAACATTAAACTGTCCTGCTGCAACCTGTTGCGTTGCTCCGAGTAGTTCCCGAAGTGGTGTGGCAACTCGTTGGCGCAGGACGAGTAAGAGCAGCAAAACTTCTAAAACCAAGGAAGTCAAGCTAATAAATAAGAGAAACCAAGTTGCCCTGAAGACTTGTTCTCGCAGGAGAGACTCCGGATAAACAGTAATGAGATACCAGTTCGGCCCGTGCAGTCGAGCGATCGCCAAATATTCG
>NZ_JAQMUE010000013.1 GCF_028330985.1 Roseofilum reptotaenium CS-1145
CTCGATCAGCTAGAAGAAGTGTTGTACCAGCGCTGCCAAACCTTATTGAAACAGCCAGAATTAATTGGAGGGTTAACCGATTTTTACGGGTGGAGTGAACTCACTGCTATATCACAACTTATTCAACGGACTTGATATAAAACCTTGAAAAACACAGCCGAGTCATTTTTAGGGGTTACCGATTCAATTCAGGAAGTCTTTGTCAATAACCAAGAAACGTCATTAACCACTCAGCAACAGCATCAGGCGATCGCCCAAGTCTTAGAAGCGATTCATGCACTCAATACGGCTGCTCAAATTAGCACGAATGGCATCAGTCAACTCAAATCTGGCACTGAGAAATTGAAAATCACCGCAGAACACTTAAAACTTATGGTTTAATTAAAAATTAAAACTACCCGATCTAATTCATTCCATAATAATGTATGATCGTATACGTAAAATCCGTAAAAAGTCCCAAAAAATTCATACCGTTATAGGTATTATCCTAGTTGCTCTAACTTATTGCATTTTTGTTTTAATCGCTCAACAGACAGCCGCAGTCTCTGATGATTTTACCTTGATTTGGCCCTCAGCGGGTGTGGCCACGGCGGCAGTTTATATCCTCGGCAATTGGATGGTTCTCGGAGTCTTTTTAGGGACATCCTTGACTGATATCGCATCTTGGATGTCTCATGTAGACACCCTGACATTTAGAGAAATTTCCTTATACTGTATTCTCTGGTCTGGGGTTGCCTTAAATCCTTGGGTAGGTGTTTCATTATTGCGGAAGACCCTGAGAAATCGCCATCCCTTCTATCGAATCGGAGATGTTTTAAAATTTTTGACATTAGCAGGTATGTTGTCATCGCTAGTGAGTACAACCCTAGGGGTAACTTCTCTTTATTGGCAACAAAAAGTCCCGGGTGAGATTTATCGAGAAGTCTTTTTTTCCTGGTGGATGACCGAAGTTGCGGGTGTATTTGTTGTCACTCCATTATTCTTATGTTTAGCCCATTCGATTGAGCTTAACCAACAGACCATAAAAAAATGGGTACAGATTCGCAATATTGATCGGTTTAAGAGAGAAATCTGTCAACTTTTAGAGCGGGCGAATTCTAGAGTGATTCTGGAAGGATTTATTTTGTTTTTGTCGATCGCCTGGGTAAGTCACATCAGCTTTTGGGGAGGGTATCCCATTGAATATGTGCTGATTCCGTTGCTGGTATGGTGTGTGTTTCGCTTTGGACAACTGGCAACCACGTTTTTAATCGTTCTGGTTTCTGCAAATGCAGTCATGGGAACAGCACAAGGGTTAGGTGTATTTGCACGAGCAAATGCAAATGAATCCCTGATTTTATTACAATCGTTTATTACTGTCATTGTCTTTACGTTATTAGTCTTAATGGCAGCGATCGCCGAACGCACCCAAGCCGAAGATCAACTCCACTTAGCCCTCGATCGCCTCGCTCAAACGAATGAAGCCCTAGAAGATCGGGTCAAAGAACGTACCGCCGAGCTAGAAGTAGCCAAGGAAAAAGCAGAAGTAGCAAACCAAGCCAAAAGCACGTTTATTGCCAACATGAGTCATGAATTGCGCTCTCCCCTGAATGGGATTCTTGGATATGCCCAGATTCTGCAACGCGATCGCGAAACTGCCCCCAAACAAAAAGACGGACTAACCGTCATTTACCAATGTGGTTCCCATCTATTAACCCTAATTAACGATATCTTAGACCTATCTAAAATCGAAGCTCAAAAGCTAGAACTCTATCCTATTGATTTTAATTTTCAGCAATTCCTGCAAAGTGTGGTAGACATTTGTCGCATTAGAGCTGAACAAAAAGAAATAGGATTTCTCTATTACCCTTCTTCCTTCTTACCTCTAGCCATTCATGCCGATGACAAACGCTTGCGTCAAGTGCTGATTAATCTCCTGGGCAATGCAGTTAAATTTACCGATTCCGGACAAGTCACATTTACCGTCACGAGGATATCCAGAAGCGATTTGGGAACTTCCCAACCGATGCATCGAATTCGGTTTGAGATAGAAGATACGGGAGTAGGGATGAACCCCGAACAACTGGAAAAAATATTTCTGGCTTTTGAGCAAGTAGGCGATCGCACCCGTCAAGATGAAGGAACCGGATTGGGATTAGCCATTACCCGCCAACTGGTAGAGATGATGGGAGGAACGATTCAAGTCGAAAGTACTCCCGGAAAAGGCAGTCGCTTCTGGTTGGATTTAGAACTCCTGGAAGCCCATGAGTTGAAAATTTTGGGGGAAACCCACTCCCAAATTTTTCCTTCTGGGTATTCTCTACGCTCTGGAGAAGCGAGTTCTCTCCCGCTAAAGTTGCTCATTGTGGACGATCGCCCAGAAAATCGTCTAGTCTTGCTCGATTGGTTGAAACCCCTTGGTTTTGCGATCGTTGAAGCTGAAAATGGTCAACAAGGCTGGGAAAAAGCTCTAGAATCTCCACCCAATTTAATCATTACCGATCTAGCCATGCCGATTGTGGATGGCTTTGAAATGACCAAACAATTCCGAGCCTCCGCAACCTTAAATCAAATTCCCATTATTGCCTCTTCTGCCAGTGTATTTAACTTTGATCGCCAACAAAGTCAAGCTGCTGGATGTGATAACTTTTTACCTAAACCCGTACAGCCCGAAGAATTGTTCGAGCAATTACAGCAATACTTAACTATTGAATGGAAATATGACCAGCAAGACCCCGTAAATACTCCTGAGGATAATGGAGATAATTGGAGTGTACCACCCTATCATGAACTCGTTAGCCTGCATAATGCAAGTCTCGAAGGGTATATTGCTGGGATTGAAGCAGAAGCAATGCGGATTAAAACGCTATCCCCTGAATATCAGGCTTTTGCCGACTATATTTTACAGTTGGCTAAAGATTTTGATGACGAAAAGATTTTAAAAATTCTAGACTCTTATCAATCGGACGTTTAAATAATGACAAACTTGCCATCTTCCTCAATCTTAGTCGTTGATGATAATCCGACTAATCTGAAAGTTTTATTTGATGTTTTACAAGACTGTAGTTATAAGGTAACCATTGCTAAAAATGGAGAAAATGCTCTCAGGAAAGCCCAGCTTACTCAACCCGATCTAATCTTATTAGATGTCCTAATGCCAGGAATCGATGGGTTTGAAACCTGTCGTCGCCTTAAAGCTAATGAGCAGACTCGAAGTATTCCTGTGATTTTCATGACTGCCCTTTCGGAAACCGTTAATAAGGTGAAAGGCTTGAAACTTGGAGCTATTGATTATATTACCAAACCCTTCGATCATGACGAAGTTTTAGCCCGAATTCAAGTACATCTCGATCTCAAAGCAGCCCAACTGAAATTAATTCAAGAATTTGGTCAATCTACCTTGGGGCAATTAGTTGCGGGTATTGCCCATGAAATTAATAATCCGGTTAACTTTGTCTACGGAAACCTGGACTACGCGACTGAATATCATCAAGAAATCATGCATCTTTTAGAGTTGTATGAAAGACACTATCCCGATCCCCATCCTGAAATTAAGGAGTGGGAGTCTCAAATTGATTTACCCTTCCTGAAAAAAGACTATTTTCAGTTATTAGATTCGATGAAAATAGGGGCAGAACGAATCAAAGGTCTGGTGATTTCCTTGCGGATATTTTCGAGGCTAGATCAATCGGAATACAAGCTTGCTAACTTGCATGAAGGGGTCGAAAGTATTTTTAATCTCATTGAACATCGATTACAAGAAAAACCGTATAGACCGGCGATTACAGTGGTAAAAAATTATGCTGATTTACCTCTGATTCGCTGTTATCCGGCTCAACTCAATCAAGTGCTGATGAATCTCTTAATTAATGGAATTGATGCCATTGATACTAAATGCTCCGTCGAGCCACAGGAGGAAGAAAAGAAGAATACAAGACCCCAATTGAAGATTACAACCCGTCTTAAAGAGCAAGAAAATAGACGGTATGCCCAGATTCAGATTGCCGATAATGGGGGGGGGATTTCAGAGGCAGTACAGCAACGGATGTTTGAGCAATTTTTTACGACGAAAAAGATGGGTAAAGGAACGGGTTTAGGATTAGCGATCGCCCGTCAAATTATTGAAGAAAAACATCACGGTACGATCGCTTATCACTCAGAACTGGGGAAAGGCACAGAGTTTACTCTCCTTATCCCCTATCCCGAGCAAGTTTAATCTCTGATATCCACATTCAAGAGATAGCGCCGTTCGCGCACAGAGGGACCGCGCAGAACAATCCGGACGCGATCGCCAGAATGAACCCGAATCCTAAACTTGCCTTCAGCATCCGTCGGTACTGCCCGGTTATTGACATACACCAGATCCATCGGATCAGCTTGGGCCACAATCACAGCTCCATTTCCAGCCGGTGAGATACTCCGAATCCTTAACGTTGAGAGGGCTGGAGTGATTTCTTCTACAGTTGGGGGTTCACCTGGATTAATCACCGCATAAAATCCAGGATTGACCAAGACTTCTTGACCTTGACTGAAGACTCCGACGATACCGTCAATCGTAGAAATGCCTGTTTTTCCATCTGGGCCGACATTGACTCCAAAAGAGGTGCCTCGCACTCCGGCAACCCCAGCCGGAGTCCTCACCCGCACGGGTGCATTTTCCGTTGCCGTTGATTGGGCAATATTCAAAGGAATATCGAGACTTTTTAATCCAGTAATTTGCTCCAAATTTTGTCCTAATAAACGATCCGGATTACTGACCCATGCGGCAATGGAAAACCGCGCTCGTCCTAGAGGAATATAAAATCCTGTAATCGGGGGATTTCCTCCTTCGAGGGTCTCGACTTGAAACGTGGTTTGTGGAGCTAATTCAACCACCCCAACTTGGCTATCAATGCGTAGTCTAGCCGTGGAATTTTTTCCAGTAACGATCTGATCTTCTGAAGTGAGTAATTGATCCCCAATACGAGCTGGCCGATCGTTAAACCAAACGGTTCCCTTAATTTCTTCAATCGTCACCGATCGCATTGTAGGGGCTTGCGCCACGGGAGAACTGATGGGGGAATTTAAAGCTTCTTCTCTTGTAGATAAATTGTGGTTATACTCTACAGTAGATTCAGGGCGCAACGTCACCGAAGTTCGATCGGTGGGTTCTGCGGAACTGGCCGAGCTGTGTTGGGTCCACAACCCGGAACTCAGAACCGTCAAGAATACTCCCACTCTAAGCAGAGTAGGAAACATCTGAGGAATGTAGGAGTCAAACAGCTTCATTTTTTAATGGGGTGCTTTCAAGCAAAATTTGTTTGTTTGTTCAGCCTTCCCGATCCAAATCAGGATTGTTTTTCAGCATCAGATGGCAAGAACTGAAATATGAATTGGCGATCGCGCGTTTTTCGCTTATTGCGAATTAATTATTGCCGACCCTTAACAGGTCTGCTTGTATGCACCCTTGAGGGAGGAATCGGGAAACCCTCGTTTCCTGTCGAGTCTAGCTACAATTCACCCTACTCCGATCGGATTACCGTGTTATCTGGGTTACCGACAGCCAAAACGGTTAAGGCCGATTCCCCAGACTCCATTTTTGAACAGGCTCTGGAATGGTATCACCAAGGTACAGTAGTAGGGTTTGAGCAAGCAATTCCCCTTTTAAAAAACGCCTACCAATTGTATCAAGAACAGGGCCAAGTGCAACAATCAGCGTTAAGTGGTTTACTTTTAGGGATTGTTTATAAAAATTTAGGACAATTAGAGCCTTCTTTAGAGTATGTGCAACAGGCATTAGCGTTTTATGAACAAAGTACCGATCCGGTGGGGATGGCTGATAGTTTGAACCAAATGGGTTTAATTTATCAAATCCAGGCGGATATGGATGCAGCGCTCAACGCCTATAGTCTGGCTCTACAGCACTATCAACAGGTTGAAGACCGGGGGGGAGAAGCCTATACATTTAATAATATAGGTGTGGTGTACGATCTCCTCGGTCAATATCAGCAAGCCCTAGATTACTATAACCGCGCTCTACCCCTCTGGCGCGACGTGGAAGATGGCTATGGGGAAGCGGCAACCTTGAATAATATCGGTATTATTTACGATCATTTGGGGGATTATGACCCGTCTTTGCACGCTTATGAACAGGCATTGCTAACCTATCGCACTCTTGAGGATCGGTTGGGGATGGCACGGACGTTGAATAATATTGGCTTGTATTATGATGCGGTCAAGTTACCCCAACAAGCACTGACCTATTATGAACGGGCACTACCGTTGTGGGAGCAAGTCGGCGATCGCCCCGGTCAAGCGAGTACCCTCAATAATATGGGCTATGTGTGGGCAGATCGAGGTCAGTGGGAGAAATCTCTGGGTTATTATGAACAAGCGCTACCGTTGTGGGAGCAAGTGGGCGATCGCAAAGGAAAGGCGAGTACCTTAAATAATCTGGGTTATGTCTATGCGAACCAAGGCAAACCGGAAAAGGCACTAGAGCATTATCAACAGGCGTTAAGCCTTCGGCAAGAAATTGGCGATCGCCCCAAAGAAGCTCTGAGTTTGTATCGTATCGCCCAAGTGCAACAGGAACAAGGGGAGTTAGAAGAAGCACTCGAAACCCTGAAACCGGCGATCGCCATTATCGAAGATATGCGGATTAACGTTGCCAGTCAAGAGTTACGCACCAGCTTTTTTGCCTCCAAACAGGACTATTACGAATTTTACATCGATTTACTGATGCAACTGCACCAGAAATCGCCCCAACACGGCTATGATGCCCAAGCCTTGCAAGTGAGCGAACAATCTAGAGCCAGGTCATTGTTAGATATCCTCGCAGAAGCTCAAGGAGATGTGAGTGCGGGCGTTAATCCCACTCTCCTCGAGCAGAAAAAAAGCCTGCAAAAACAACTGAGTCTTCAAGAAGAGCGCCGAATTCAGATCCTCAGCCGCTCCCATACTGAACGGGAAGCCCAGGTGATTGAAGAAAAAATTAAAACTCTTCTCGATCAATACCGAGCCGTACAAGCCCTGATTCGCGTCTCTAGTCCCCGCTACGCCGCCCTCACCCAACCCGAACCCCTCACCCTAGAGGAGATCCAAACCCAGGTTCTAGACGAGGATACCTTGCTCTTAGAATACTTTTTGGGGAAGGAGCGCAGCACCTTATGGCTCGTCAGTTCTACGGAGATTAAGAGCTATGAATTGCCTGGGCGAGAAACGATAGAACAGAGTGCCCGTAAATTTCGAGATGCGCTCACCATTCCCACCCAAAGGATACGCCGTAATGTGATGGAAACGACTGCTATCCAGCTCACTGAGCAGATTTTAGGGCCAGTAGCCGAGGAGTTGGGGAATAAGCGATTGGCGATCGCCAGCCATGGAGCCTTACAATATATGCCTTTTGCTGCTCTTGCGGTTCCGGGTTTACAGGAATATAAGCCCCTAATTGCCAATCATGAACTGGTTAATCTGCCCTCTGCGTCTACAGTAGCGATTTTGCGACGGGAAACCCAAGGACGCAAACCTGCCCCCAAAACTCTAGCTGTGCTTGCCGATCCCGTGTTTGGACAAAATGATGGACGAGTGAGTACTAGAGGAACCAGCAAAGCACAACCCCTACCGCCAGATTTGGAGCGATCGGCGAGGGAATCCGGTGTTTTATTTGACCGATTACCTTACACTCACCAGGAAGCCGAAAGTATTTTAGCCCTTGTTCCTGCTCCAGAGCGTCTTGAAGGCTTTGGATTTAGTGCCAGTCGAACATTAGCGACCAGTGACGAACTCTCCCAATATCAGATTATCCATTTTGCCACCCACGGCTTAATGAATAGCACGAATCCTGCCTTATCTGGACTAGTTTTTTCCTTAGTCAATGCTGATGGCGAACCCTTAAATGGTTTCTTAAGACTCCATGAAATTTTCAACTTAAACCTGCCCAGTGAGTTGGTGGTTTTAAGTGCTTGCGAAACGGGTTTAGGACAAAATATTCAAGGAGAAGGTTTAATTGGCTTAACACGCGGGTTTATGTATGCAGGAGCGCCCCGTTTAGTCGTCAGTTTGTGGAGTGTAGATGATCAAGCTACTGCCAAATTAATGATTGATTTTTACCAAACCTTATTAGCAGAAGGCAAATCTGCTAGCCAGGCATTGCGCGAAGCCCAATTAAAAATGTGGGAAACCTCCCAATGGTGGCAACCCTATTATTGGGCAGCATTTACATTGCAGGGAGAATGGAATCATTGATGAAAGTGATCGGAAATCCTGCTCAAGGGGGGATACAAAACCTGTAGGGGCGTTTCACCTAAACGCCCCTACATTGAATCGTTTGGGTAATTCAGTTTTTAAATCTGAGGAGCTGTCATCCCTTGAGCTAGGTGACCAGGAACCCCTTCAAATGCCACAGATGAAGATTCCACTAAGGTGGGAACAGCATTGCGTAATCTGGCTGTATATTCTACCGTCGTTGGATCGTAAATCTGGGTGACAATTTTCGGATAGAGTCCGATCCCGATAATGGGAACCAGCAAGCAGGCAATGATAAATACCTCGCGAGGCTCCGAATCGACTAATACCTCATGCTCAACTAATTCCTTGTTTTCAGGGCCATAGCAGATTTCCCGCAGCATGGACAACAGATAAATCGGAGTCAAAATTACACCGACAGCAGCGAGGAAAACGACGAGAACCTTAAACGTGGAACTGTAGGCATCACTGGTACTAAAGCCGATAAAGATGGTTAACTCAGCCACAAAGCCACTCATACCGGGAAGGGCTAAAGAAGCCATGGAGCAAGCTGTCCACATGGCGAACATCTTCCGCATCTTTTGACCGACTCCGCCCATTTCATCCAACATGAGGGTATGGGTGCGGTCATAGGTTGCCCCTACAAGAAAGAAGAGACTGGCTCCAATTAAGCCGTGGGAGATCATTTGGAGCATTGCGCCGCTCAGTCCTAGGTTGGTAAACGAACCTAAGCCAATGAGAACAAACCCCATGTGGGAGATGGAAGAGTAGGCAATTTTGCGCTTCAGGTTGCGTTGGGCAAAGGAGGTGAGGGCAGCATAAACGATATTGACGACTCCTAGAATGACCAAAATGGGAGCAAAGACGGCGTGAGCATCGGGTAACATGCCGGCATTCATGCGAATGAGGGCGTAGCCTCCCATTTTCAAGAGGATACCAGCCAGTAACATATGTACGGGAGCTGTGGCCTCACCGTGAGCATCCGGTAGCCAGGTATGGAGGGGGAAAACCGGAAGTTTGACAGCGTAGGCAATGAAGAGGCCAGCATAGAGGAACAATTCTAAGTTTAGGGCATAGTCCTTAGCGGCGATCGCCTGCATATCAAACGTAACGGTATCCCCATAAAACGCCATCGCCAAGGCCACCAGCAGAATAAACAGGGAACCCCCTGCGGTATAGAGAATAAACTTGGTGGCTGCATAGAGCCGTTTTTTACCGCCCCAAATGGAGAGCAGTAGGTAAACCGGGATTAACTCTAATTCCCACACTAGGAAAAAGAGCAACATATCCTGAACCGCGAATACGGCAATTTGTCCACCGTACATGGACAACATCAGGAAATAGAAGAGTTTGGGCTTCATGGACACCGGCCAAGCCGCTAACATGGCTAAGGTAGTGATAAAGCCGGTGAGGATAATCAGGGGCATGGATAGACCATCTGCACCCACCGACCAATTGAGGTCAATTTGAGGAACCCAGGCATATTTTTCCACTAACTGTAAGCCTGGCTCATTTAAGTCATAGCCTGTACAGAAGGCATATATAATGAATGCAAAGTCAATCAGTCCAACAATCAGAGAGTACCAGCGTACTGTTTTCCCATCCTCGTCTGGGATAATTGGCAGCAGTAGAGAAGCCAAAATGGGAAACAGAATAATGATGGTTAACCAAGGTAAATCAGTCATAAGTGCTTAGTAGATAGGGGGATGGGGGAATGGGGAAATGGGGGGATAGGGGGATGGGGGGATAGGCGAGAACGTTGAGTTTTAACCGATTACCCATTACCTATTACCCATTCCTCATTAACTAATTCCAGAGAAAATGACTAATCCCAAAACTGCGCCAAAGACAATGAGAGCATAGAATTGGGCGCGACCATTTTCTAGATATTTGAGACCTTCACCGGTAATTAGGGTAACAAACCCAGTTAAGTTCACCGCACCATCGACGACTCGGAAATCAACTTCCATTACCTGTCTGGCAACCCGGCGCATTCCCATCACAAAGACCGAATCGTAGATCTCGTCAAAATACCATTTGTTTAGAGATAATTGATACAACGGTTGGATGGATTTGGCGATCGCCCCTGGATCGATTTGACGACTCAGATACATCAATGACGCGAGGGTAATGCCGATTAAACCTACGCCGACAGAGCTTCCTGCCATGGGCAAAAATTCTGACCATTCAAACTCGGCTGCGGCTTCGGCAATGTCGAAAGTTTCACCGGGAGCATGGATAAAGGCTTCAAAATAGTTGGCAAAGGGAGTACCCACTAAACCAATCAAGACCGAGGGAATAGCCAGCGTCATTAAGGCAAAGGTCATGGAGAGAGGAGACTCATGGGGACTACTTGCATGATGATGATCGTGTCCATGATCGTCATGGCGATCGTGACCTGCATCACCAGCTACACCCGCAGATTCACGAACCAGTTGGCGAATGGTTTCATCATTCCCCTTAAATTCTCCTTCAAACGTGGAGAAATACATGCGGAACATATAGAATGCGGTAATTCCAGCCGTTCCCCAACCAATGGCCCATAATGCAGGATTAGCAGCAAACGCATTACCGAGAATTTCGTCTTTTGACCAGAATCCAGCAAAGGGAGGAATTCCACAAATGGCCAGAGTTCCAATTAAAAAGGTGGTTGAGGTAATGGGCATATATTTACGCAAGCCACCCATTAACCGCATATCTTGGGCTAAAACGGGGTCATGGCCAACTACGCCTTCCATGCCATGAATCACGGAACCTGATCCCAGGAAGAGCATGGCCTTAAAGTAAGCATGGGTCATGAGATGGAATAAACCCGCGCTGTAGGCTCCAATGCCCATAGCCATAATCATGTAGCCCAGTTGGGAAACCGTGGAATAGGCTAATCCTTTCTTAATATCATTCTGGGTAATGGCAATAGTCGCGCCCAAGAAAGCGGTAAAAGCTCCCGTCCAGGCAATCACATCCATGGCGACGGGAGTATGCTCGAAGACGGGATACATGCGAGCGACTAAGAAGACTCCAGCCGCTACCATGGTGGCAGCATGGATGAGGGCAGAAATAGGGGTGGGGCCTTCCATCGCGTCAGGAAGCCACACGTGGAGCGGGAACTGGGCTGATTTGGCTACGGGGCCTAAAAAGACCAAAATAGCGAATAAACCGGCTAGAGCGCTGGAAATCACGCCATCTGAGACTAAATCAGCCAGGTTCTCACCCATAGCTTCAAACTCGAAGCTCCCGGTAGCCCAATAGAGGCCGAGGATACCCAGTAGGAGGCCAAAGTCACCGACACGGTTGACGACAAAAGCTTTTTGACAGGCTTCGGCGGCGGCGGGGCGATCGTACCAAAACCCAATCAGCAGGTAGGAACACATCCCTACCAATTCCCAAAACACATAAACTTGCAGCAGGTTGGGACTCACGACTAAACCCAACATGGATGAGCTAAACAGGCTCAGATAGGAATAGAAGCGCACATATCCTGGATCATGAGACATATAGCCATCGGTGTAGATCATTACCAAGAAAGCTACTGTAGTAACGATCGTCAACATGACTGAAGTTAGGGGATCGATCACATAGCCCATGGTGAGATGAAAATCTCCAGCCGATGCCCAGTCTAAGGTGTAGGTATAGACTTCATGACCTTGAATTTGACTATACAATAGGGCAAAGGAATACACCATGGCAGCCCCTAACAGGGACACAATTACCACAGCATTGATTTGCCGTAAACCATTCGTTGCTTTGTTGAAAGATATTAAACCCAGGCCAACCAGCATCGCCCCCAATAGGGGCAGCACGGGGATTAACCAGGCATATTCATAGAGGTATTCCATTGAAAATCAGCCTATCTGAAAATGTCCTATTTTCTGGTTGAAAACCGTTCATTATTGTGGCATACCCCTTGCCGGGTTGGAACTAAAGATTATTTTAAGAATGGGGATGGGGATGGGGAGATAGCTTGTTCCCTATTGCCTATTGCCTATTGCCTTCCCTATTCCCTATTTTTGATTCTCTCGGCTACTTGCTGGAGGCGGCGCAGTTGAGCTTTCATGTCTTCTTGTGTCCAAGTAGCAGCGAAGGTTTTAAAGCCGAATTGGATAAGAGGATTGGGAATTTCAAACTCGAAGCGGTTAATCAGATGGGTTCCGGAGTCTGTGGGTTGGCATTCCCAGCGATCGCATCCTTGAAAAAATCCTTCAAATTGCCACACCACTAAGCCGGGTTCACGCTCAATCACGGTACTCTGGAGCGTCGGTTGGATGAGGGGAATTTTAATCATAAACCGGGATTGACTGCCCATTTCTGTACTCCACATGCCCACCGGTTGACACTTTAGCAGGGGATTGAGCCATTGGTGCATCAAGTCTAATTCGGTAAAACAGCGCTCTACCGTTGTTACATTGGCTTTAATCTCAATCGATTGCTCGAAAACTTGGCGTAATGACATGTTAAGGGTTCAGAATAGCGATCGCTGGGGGTTGATTTTAGCACTCAAGTCTTGCCCACCAGGTACAATATACAATCTTAAGAGCGTAGCCAACGGGAGAAACATCTTTCTCCCACGGGAGAGGGCTAGAGCAAGAGTATTTCAAGATTTTAATTGCAAACTATGCTTAATCGATGGTGGACGTATCAGAAAGAACGGTTTCCGATCGCAGCCAATGGACTGTTAATTGGGGTGTTTAGTTTTTCGGCAGTCAGTTATTCGGCGCTGCTGCGGGAAGGGGTTCCCAGTTGGGATTCTAGTGGAGTGGCTTTTGCGATCGCTTTTTTGTTCTTTTTGCAGTTGCGAATTGCTGATGAGTTTAAGGACTATGAAGAAGACTGCCGATTTCGCCCCTATCGCCCGGTTCCCAGGGGTTTGGTTAGTTTGCGCGAATTGGGGAGTTTGGGCGCTTTGACGGCCCTTATACAAGGGGTTTTGGCACTCTATTTGGGGGGATTAACCCTAGGATTATTCCTGATTGGAGTTTGGCTATATTTGGGGTTGATGAGTCAAGAATTTTTTATCCGTGATTGGCTTAAGGCTCATCCCATCATTTATTTAATTAGCCACATGATGATTATGCCCTTAATTTATGGCTTGGCAACTGCGTGTGATTGGCAGGTAACAACCGGGGTGATGCCTAGCGGTTTAGGATGGTTTTTGGCGGTTAGTTTTTTCAACGGTGTGGTGATTGAAATTGGGCGCAAAATTCGATCGCCGAAGGATGAGGAAGCGGGGGTAGACACCTACAGTTACTTGTGGGGACGCAAATGGGCGGTTTTCGTCTGGTTAGCCGTTTGTACGATTATGGCAGTTCTGAGTGCGATCGCCGCGAACTTAGTTGGGTTTGGCTTACCCCTGGCGATCGTAACTGGGCTAATGTTGGGGATTTCCGGAACACTTGCCCATTGGTTTTTACGCTCTCCAGTTTCCGGTTCGGGTAAACGCTTTGAATACCTTTCTGCCCTCTGGACGCTGTTGGTTTATCTCGGTTTAGGCATTATTCCCTTACTGATTTCACCTTAACTTTTTACAAAGGCGAAGCCCTATATATTCCAGAAGTATTGAGTTTTAGATACATTTTCAAGAATTACCACAGGACTTCAATTAAGAGTATTATTTCAACTCAACCTTAGAGCCTGGTGATCACCAATATTTCTTCTTTGTATATATGCCCAAATATCCAATAAACTGTTGGGGGCGAAAAATATCCTCATCATACTCTACTAACTTTCCTCCCCAGTCAAGCTAAGTCTGCTTGTGTACACTAAACCCAAATTCACCCTGACTATTTCTGATTGCCAATCTATGACCTTCACGTACACCAAACCCAGCTTTCCCTATTATGCTATATGGGACTTGAGACCTTACCAACCTGAACTACTTTAGCTGGTTAGCACTGTCCATTGCCTGTTGCCTATTGCCTGTTCCCTTTCCTTCAACATGCCCGAACTCAAATATGCCCTTGTCCATGAATGGTTAACCCCTTTAGCCACAGGGGGGTCTGAACTTGTTGTTAAAGAAATTCTCAAACATATTGACGCGGATCTGTATGCTCTGATTGATTTTGAATCCACGAACCCGGAAAGTTATCTCTATCAGCGCCAAATTGGAACCACGTTTTTACAACACTTTCCCTTGGCGCGTCGAGGGGTACAAAATTATTTGCCTCTGCTTCCTCTGGCGATCGAGCAACTCGATTTAGGCGAGTATGACATTATCCTCTCTTCCTCTCACGCAGTTGCCAAAGGAGTCCTCACCCGTCCGGGACAACTGCATGTCTGCTATTGCCATACCCCCATGCGCTACGCCTGGGATTTAACCTTTGACTATTTGAAGCAGAGTAAACTGGGGCGGGGTATACCCGGTTGGGTGAGTCGCTATATCCTCCACAAAATGAGGCTATGGGACGTGATCTCTGCCAATCGGGTAGATCAGTTCATTGCGAATTCCAAGTACACTGCACGGCGAATTTGGCGGTGCTATCGCCGTAAAGCGGAAGTGATTTACCCTCCTATTGATGTCGATCGCTTTCCATTTCAAGCTCAAAAACAGGATTTTTATGTCACCGTCTGCCGTCTGGTGAGCTACAAACAAGTACTGTTGATGGTGGAGGCTTTTAACCAGTTGGGTCGGAATCTGGTGGTTATTGGTACCGGGCCTCAACGGGAGGAACTCGAGGAAATTGCCAAACCTAATATTCAGTTTCTCGGTTTTCAACCCAATGAGGTAGTGGATAAATATATGAGTGAAGCGAAAGCCTTTGTTTATGCTGCTTGTGAAGATTTTGGCATGGCTATTGTCGAAGCTCAAGCCTGTGGGACTCCGGTTATTGCTTATGGCAAGGGAGGCGCTTTAGAAACCGTCCGCGATCGCCGGATTAAGCCAGAGGGCGCAACCGGATTATTATTCCCTGAGCAAACCCCAGAATCGTTGATGGAAGCCGTTGAGATTTTTGAGAGATCGCCCTTTAACCCCGAACAAATTCATCACCATTCTACCCAGTTTCACCCCAAAGTCTTTGAAGAGCGTTATAGTGATCTACTCAAACGCGCTTATCAAGACTTACAACAGTTCTGATGGGCAGTTCTGATGGGCAGCATTTGCCCGGCCTCGATCCCTCACCTCAGAATAATTAGAATCAAATTCTTCTGATTCGGGGTCAGTGGCTTTATGATGATTAGGTGTGTGTGGTGTGAAATAGAGGAGTACGATGACTGCTGAGAGTCAATTCATCTCTGGCAAGACTGCTCGGATCTATGTCAAGCGCGGATTTCGTCCCCAACGATTCAGAGCTAGGCATCAAGGTCTATCCATCAGTCTCAACGGAGCGTTTTTCAAACGAGCCTTCGATATTTTATTCTCGCTGGCTGTTCTGATTCTGTTTTCCCCGGTTTACATGGTGTTGACCCTGTTGATTATACTGAGTTCTCAAGGCTCGGTTTTTTACATCCAGGAACGGGTAGGGAAAGACTACAGACTGTTCAAATGTATTAAATTTAGAACGATGATTCCCAATGCGGATCGAGTTCTCTCCGAGATGATGGCGGCTTCTCCCCAAATGCGCGAAGAGTTTGAGCAGAACTTTAAGTTAAAACACGATCCGCGTATAACCTGGATTGGTAAGTTTCTCAGAGTCACAAGCTTGGATGAATTTCCCCAATTCTGGAATGTATTGAAGGGAGATATGAGCGTGGTTGGCCCCCGTCCCCTGGTTCCCGAAGAACTGCACAAGTATGGTAAACATATTGACAAGGTGTTAACCATCAAGCCGGGAATTACAGGGCTGTGGCAGGTATCAGGACGCAATGATATTCCCTACCCTCGGAGAATTCAAATTGACCTGTATTATGTGAATTTCAAGAACTTTTGGATGGATCTCTGGATTGTGATTAAGACCATTGGAGTGGTCATTTTTCCCAAAGGAAATGGAGCTTACTAACCTAGGCTAGATTCACAACAAATGGATAACACCCAGGGGGTTCGGGCTTTGCCTGGACTCCCGATTAGTTAGAGTAATTAAATGGGTATAAGTTAGGTGAATTAAATTACGGAACTAGAGGAAGAAAGCAGGAGCCGCCGGAGGGGAAATTATGCCAAAAGCCATTGAAATAAATGCCTACACTCTCGTTGCCGCAGGATGGGCGATCGCCCTCTTAGGAGTAACTGGGTGTACGACGCAAGTTCAATCTGAACCTCCAACTGCAATCCCAATTGAGGAGTCCGCTATCGAGGGAAGCGCTCCTGCCCAGTCACAAGCTGAAACCGTATCTGCCAACCCTAACCCTGATTTTCAGAGCGTAACAGTAGTAGACAATCTAGAGCATCCATGGGGTCTGACTTGGCTGCCAGATGGTTCCATTCTGATTACCGAGCGATCGGGGCAACTGCGCATTGTCCGAGATGGACTCCTCGATCCAACACCGATTGCTGGAGTCCCTGAAGTTTTTGCACAGAACCAAGGCGGCTTGCTAGATATCGCAGTGCATCCAGGCTTTGCAGAAAACCGCCTGGTTTACTTCACCTATGCTCACGGAACCAGTTCAGCCAACCGAACTCGCATTGCTAGAGCCACCTTTGATGGCAGTTCCTTGAGCAATTGGCAGGTCATTTTTGAAGTATCCCAAACCAAATCTAGAGGACAACACTTCGGTTCCCGTCTATTATGGTTGCCCGACGGTACGCTGTTAGCGTCCATTGGCGATGGAGGTAATCCTCCTGTGGAACTTGAGGGGCAATTTATCCGCCAACAAGCCCAGAACCTTGGCAGTCATCTGGGCAAGATTATCCGCATCAATGATGATGGCTCTGTCCCACCTGACAACCCTTTTGTCAACAATCCGAATGCAGCACCAGAAGTTTGGAGCTACGGGCATCGTAACATCCAAGGATTGGCGTTCGATGCGATCGCCAATCGGGTTTGGGTGACCGAGCATGGCGCTCGTGGAGGAGATGAGGTGAATTGGGTGGAAGCGGGTGACAATTATGGTTGGCCGGTGGCAACCCACAGTCGGGAATATTCGGGCGGGCTGATTTCTCCAGAAACCTCCCTTCCAGGCATGGTCGATCCTAAAGTCATCTGGACTCCCTCCATTGCTCCGTCTGGGCTGGCGGTTTATGGGGGAACACTCTTCCCTGAGTGGCAAGGTAACCTGTTTGCCGGGGGTTTGGTGTCTCAAGATATTCGCCGTATCGAGCTAGACGAGTCGGGTAATGTGTTAAACGAAGAGTCGATCGCGATTGGTCAACGAGTACGTGATGTCCGACAAGGCCCAGATGGGATGTTATATGTGCTGACGGACGCATCAAACGGCCGGCTCATCCGCCTAGAGCCGGTTGACCGCTCGCTTTTGCAGCCAGCAATCCTATCAACTATTACCCCTTAATATCAAATCGATTAGCGATCGCTTTTGTTCTGTTGTATTCAGGGTTTTCTCACCTAGAAACGAGAAACTAGAAGCAGCTTGAGCCAATTATTGAGAAGTTGCTATGAATCGGATAACTAAGATTTTACTGGCTACGGGGAGTATAATCGCGATCGCTGGTGGCTCTCTCGTTGTTCATGCTGGAGGGTGGGATAACTTTAAGTTGCGTTATTTTCATCTCACCAGCCACCTCAACGAGCAAAACCAAGAACTGAACGACATTCGCAAACAAGGAACAAAACTAGAAGAATCCAGCCGCATTACGTTAAGCGATCTGCTCAACGGAGGACCGCCCAAAGACGGAATTCCCAGTATTGATAATCCACAGTTCGATACCTCCCAAACCACACCATTTAAGGGTGAAGAAACCGTTATTGGTGTGGTGATTAATGGAGAAGCTAAAGCCTATCCATTTGGGATTATGAACTGGCATGAAATTGTGAATGATACGGTGGGAGGAAAGACGATTACCATTACTTACTGTCCGTTGTGCGATACGATGGTTGTTTTTGAACGGCATCAAACTACCTTTGGAGTTTCTGGTAAACTGTATCAAAGCTGTTTGGTGATGTACGATCGCACAGACGATACCTTATATTCTCAGCCTTGGGCAATGGGAATTATTGGGGCAAAGGTTGACCAACATCTCGATCGCCTGCCGGCTGTCAAAACAACGTTAGCCGAATGGTTGAGAGAACATCCAGAGAGTCAAATTCTTTCCACGAATACCGGACATATTCGAGATTACCAAAATTATCCCTATGGCAGTTACTATACTGACGATAATATTATCTTCCCCGTCCGAAATCAGGATCGACAATCCCTACCTCCTAAAACTATTGTGAGCTACATTTGGGAATCGGATGACCAAACTCCCCGCGATCGCTTTTCAGGGGAGAGTTTACACATTGCTCACCAGGAACTCGAACAAATTGGCGAAAAAATGGTTACTTTTAATGGTCGAGAAATTCGCCTGGTTTGGGATGAACGGATGAAAACTGCACGCTTTGAAGAAATGGATGGTCAAGTAATTCCCAGTACCACCGCTTTTGCTTTTGTTTATCCGGCTTATTTTGAATGATCATTTATGCGGGAATAAATTCAGTCACTAGGGTAAGCTGAACCAACCCCAATTTCCAGGGTTGACCGGATGCGGAAATTTTTACTCCAGCGCCTGAAAAGAGCAAACCTAGGGCAGGTCTTGCTGTTTCTATCTCGGTTTTCATCTGCTCTAAAAATCGATCGGTTTGTAGCGTTAACTTAGGCTCATTTGCCCTAAACGACAATTCAATTATGGCATCGTTCATTAAACAAAAATGACCCGGAGTATAAGGTTCTCCTGTGGCTAAGTCCAGTTGCAGATCTTGGTCAATCGATTTGACATTCAACAGTGCGACTAACCGCAAGGTTCCTGCATCCCATCCCCATTCCGGTTGTAGCACGTAGGCTGGTACTTGACCGAGGAATTGCATGAAGTCATAGGATAAGCTGGTGAGTTCCCAGAGCAGATAGGACATCCATTCGGTTAAGGAGATTTGAGGATGGAGCTGTAGACCTTCTTTGAGTTGAAAGCGGAAAGGAGAAGGAAGGATGGGTTCACCCAACAGGTTCAGATGAGCTAAGACTTGGTTGGTAATGGCGATCGCCTTTAACGGACTCTCAACGTCAAGTAGGTCTAGCGTTTGCAGTTGATCGAGCGCGGGGAATAAAGCTCTGGAGAGCAAACTTTGACGATAAGCGTCGATTAATAGGGGATCGGTCCATTGAATGAGTATCGAGCGATCGCGATCTTTAGGATCTGACTCCATCCCTTCTGCAATCCACTCTAAACCCAAAGTAACTTGCACTGTACCCGAAACCCAATCTTTACCGGGTTCGAGAATATTCACTAAACAGGGTTCGAGCCAGGGTTGTAGATGGGGGCTTTGGGTGTGTAATTCCTTTTCCCAGTATTGAATCAGATCGGAGCCAGAAATGGGATCAGTTATCGACGGCGAGAGAATTTGGAACTCGGTTGTTGCCTGAGGAGGAATAGGGGGAGGAGCAAAAGTGGCTAAATCGATCGCCCATTGAACGGATTCTGCTTGCACCTCTAGAATAGGAACCACGCGCAACAGTCCCTGCTCTTGAGAACCCTCAGCTTCCCACTTTTGGGCATACACACCGCCACTCACTTGCATGAGACCATAGGAACTGGTCGCGATTGTCCACAGTAATTGCACACTGAGATCTTCAACTAACCCGTTAGAATCTTGGGGAGAGAAGGGCGCTCTATTATCTTCCTGGATCTTATTCAGGGGATCTAAAACTTCATAGACCTCTTCCGTCAGATAGGGAAGTAAGTTTTCCGGGGTGAAGGGTAAATTTTCCGGCCAACCGCCTTTCGGCGATCGCAGTTCAGTCATCAATACCATTAACTGCTCCATGGCTCTTTGCAAGGTTTCTGGACAAGAGGCAGATATTTTGGGGCGATCGCCATTCCAGGGCCAAGGCAAGCGAATTAAGGTTTCACTAATTGTTTCCGCATTAAACTCTTCTAGGGGAGTGTAGTCAGATTCGCCCATTCCAATCAACTCGGACGTAACCCGATTGCTTCCACTGTTGATGGGGGACAAACCCATTGATCTGTATCGGTTGGGATCTTAGCCTCTGGGGGAGAGCATCGATCCTCATCTTCCCGATCGCATAAAGGGATATCTTCGCCTCCAATGGGATGAGCTTGGAGATGATTTAAGGTCTCCATGAAATCCCGAATCCCTTGGAACTTCCCATAAACTGATGCAAACCGAATGTAAGCCACCTCACTCAGGGGGCGTAAATGATGTAAAACCTGCTCGCCAATTTCGCTACTGGTAACGTCCCGTTTACCACCTTGTTGCAAATCTGTTTCGATCCGGTCAACCAATTGCTCCAAAGTCACCAAATCAAGTCCTGTTTTTTCACACGATCGCACGACTCCCCTGAGCAGTTTTGAGCGATCGAACGCTTCCCGTTGTCCACCCCGTTTCAAGACTGTAATTGCAACCCATTCAATCCGTTCGTAGGTCGTAAAGCGTCCCTTACAGTTTAGACATTCTCGCCTTCGTCTCACGCTCTGCCCGGCTTCGGCAGAACGTGATTCCAAAACCCTACTATCGGTATGCTGGCACAATGGACATCTCATAATGATTGAATCCTTAAGCCTCTTGGTGGGATGGACTGTTCCTAGATTGAGATTAAATCCCTCATGGGAGATTCTTATTTTCCAATTTTCGGGGGATCGCGGAAGGCGATCGCAAAGAAAATTGTTCCCAAAGCTAATGCTAGAACTAATATATAAACGGTGCTTTCCATAGTTTAACGTCCCAATCGGGTAATGGATGAATGCTGCTTATTTTATCTTACTTTGAAACCAAGAAAAAGTAGGAGTAGACTTACCTACTCCTACTTTCTCAATTATCGGTTTGGGGACAAACTAACCCTAAAACGGTTAGCCCGTCTCCTAAGCTCCTTCTTTACGGGTACTGGTATCACCCACTTTCGCGAACAGACCGAACTCTACTTGTTCTTCTAGATCGGAATCAATACCGGCAAATACATCTCGGTATAGAGTCCGAGAACCATGCCAGATATGACCAAAGAAGAATAACAGAGCAAAGACGGCATGACCGTAGGTAAACCAACCTCTGGTACTGGTGCGGAATACACCGTCAGAACCCAGGGTTTCGCGATCGAATTCAAACGGTTCACCCAATTGGGCTTTCCGAGCGATTTGCTTAACTTTAGCGGGGTCAGTGATCACTTGACCATCCAGTTCACCGCCATAAATGGTTGCCGTTACTCCGGTTTGCTCAAAGCTATACCGAGATTCAGCACGACGGAAAGGAATATCAGCACGAACTACACCATCTTCATCGGTGAGGACAACGGGGAAGGTTTCAAAGAAGTTAGGCATCCGGCGCACGCTTAAGACGCGACCATCTTTATCCGTGAACACAGGGTGACCTAACCAGTTTTGAGCTAGACCATCCCCATCATTCATGGGCCCAACCCGGAATAAACCGCCTTTAGCTGGGGAGTTTCCGACATAATCGTAGAAGGCCAGTTTCTCAGGAATCTTATTCCAAGCTTCTGAAGGACTATCTCCATTGGCGATGTTGGCTTGAACGCGACGTTCAATTTCTTGTTGGAAATATCCTCCATCCCACTGATAGCGGGTGGGGCCATAAAGTTCGATGGGGGTAGCTGCGCTACCGTACCACATGGTTCCAGCCACTACAAATGCAGCAAAGAACACTGCTGCAATACTGCTAGAGAGTACGGTTTCAATGTTACCCATCCGCAGGGCGCGATAGAGGCGCTCTGGGGGACGAACGGTGAGATGGAATAATCCAGCAATAATACCAACCACACCAGCGGCGATGTGGTGAGCGGCAATTCCCCCAGGGTTGAAGGGGTCAAAGCCTGCCGGCCCCCATTCTGGGGCCACGGCCTGGACACTTCCGGTGATGCCGTAGGGATCAGAGACCCAAATCCCGGGCCCAAACAGGCCAGTTACATGGAAGGCTCCAAAGCCAAAGCACAGAAGTCCAGATAAGAATAAGTGAATCCCAAACATTTTGGGCAGGTCTAGGGCAGGTTCACCGGTACGAGCATCGGTGAAGAGTTCCAAGTCCCAGTAAACCCAGTGCCAGCAAGCGGCGAGGAATAATAAGCCAGATAGGATGATATGAGCTGCGGCTACTCCTTCAAAGGACCAGAAGCCAACATTGGATACGGTTTCACCCGTAATACTCCATCCGCCCCAGGAATCGGTAACTCCTAGACGGGCCATGAAGGGCATGACAAACATGCCTTGCCGCCACATGGGATTGAGGATAGGATCGCTAGGATCGTAGATGGCTAACTCATATAAGGTCATTGAGCCAGCCCAGCCTGCAACCAGGGCAGTGTGCATCAGGTGTACAGCGATCAGACGGCCTGGATCATTCAGGACAACTGTATGTACTCGGTACCAGGGTAGTCCCATTGACTACGCTCCTCCTTTTAGGATTTCTAAATCGACGATTAACTCAAGTGGTTTTTCGTTTTTTCGGTAGACCCTTGAAGCTAGATCCTGAGTCTACCGTAATATTAAATCAGCGACTCCAGTTCAGATGAGTCAAGACTTCTGGCTCGGAGCGCTGGTTTTTTCATGAGAACGAATATAACGAATTGTAACCAGTGATGGAACCGATTGCAAGCTGAAATCAGTTACGCTAGTTTCTTGTTGATTTTGACCATAAGGATACCCAACAGTGCAACATTTCTTTATAATTCTTAACGATAAGAAACAAAGAGGTGGACAATGGCTAATATCCAATTTGTCAATGAGGATAAAGTGGCGATCGCTGCCAATGGAGCCAACTTACGTTTAGAAGCTCTAGAAAAGGGGATCGATATCTATAAACTGATCGGCAAAATGACCAATTGTGGTGGAGTCGGTCAATGTGGGACGTGCATCGTAGAGATTGTTGAGGGTATGGAAAACCTCTCGGCTAAGACGAACTTTGAAGAACGAAAGCTCAAGAAAAAGCCCGAAACCTATCGTTTAGCCTGTCAAACCTTGGTCAATGGCCCCGTAAGTGTAAAAACGAAGCCCTAACGGACTTTAAGAGAGGATACATATCGGTTATTCTAGATAGGGATTTAACCCTTAGATAATAAAGAGGCCTGTAGCTAATGCAAGTAAATGACTTAGGATTTGTGGCCAGCATCCTATTCGTCCTGGTTCCTGCTGTATTTTTGTTGATCCTCTATATTCAAACCGCTAGTCGTGATAACAAAGGCACTTAATCGTCCTTATTTTTCACGGCTAGATGAATTCAAAATGCTGAGATTAGAAAGATCTCAGCATTTTTTATATCTCCTCAACGATCGCTAGTTACTGGTATTTCTGACCAGTAATACCGGACAATTTGCCTGAACTCGCACATAGTCAGACAGAGAAGATCCCAATAAGCGATCGAGATCGGGTAGTTTTTTCGCGATAGAGGGCCGACGGTCTGGAGAACCCAACACCATCAAATCCACATTTTTTTCCTCGGCAATCTGGCAAATTTTTTCACCTGCATTACCCATGGCATGGAGCAATTCCGTATTTACCCCAAAGACTTTCGCTTTTTGGGCCGCATCGACTAAAATCGGGTCTTGATCGGGACTGGCGATTTTCGATTCAGGATTCACATGCAGCAGGGTCAGAGAACTGCCCGAAACCTCTTGCAGAAGTTTTAGGGCAACCTGTAGACTTTCCTGAGCAGTTTCTGAACCATCAAGAGCAACTAATACCCGATTGAGGCGCTTGACATACACATCATCTTTCACGAGCAGCATCGGACGGGTACTGGTCTGGAAAACATATTGACTTACGGATTGTTGGAGGATCGACTGTAGACGACCCAGGGCCCGAGAACCCATGATGATCAGGTCAGAGTTTTCTTCTGCAGCCACATCAAGAACGGTTTGTTTAGGATCTCCTTGCTTGAGGCGGGGATTAATCCGTTCTTCATCCAGTTTGAGGGAGTCCACTGCTTGAGCGAGGATTTTGCCCCCTTCTTCTAACAGGTTGGCAATATCGCGTTCGCTAGACTTCTTGGGAACAACATGGAGAAGCGTCACTTGAGTGTCCCTTTGAATGGAGGGAATCTCTAGGAGCATATTCATCATTTGTTCGCACAGGCCTCGGCCAGCAACGGCAACTAAAATTTTCTTGAACATTGGAGTGATTCCATCTGTATTGAGGAAATTCTTCTTATGATTTAAGGATAATCTGAAGTTGCAACGTAAAATTTTAAGAAAAGTGTCAGATAAATCGATCGCGACTTCCAGAATTGTACCCGTTTATCCTGGAGGGGCTGATCCTGGCGATCGCCCCTGGTTTGAGTATCCGGTTTGTGTCTATCCCCACCATACCGACTATGCCGGAGTGGTTTGGCATGGAAGTTATATCCAATGGATGGAAGAGGCAAGGGTAGAGTATTTCCGCTCTATGGGGGTTGATTTCGCTCAATTGGTGGCCATCGGATGCGATCTACCGGTGGTGGATCTGTCGGTGCGCTATCAGAGACCTCTTCAGTTAGGGATGAGAGCGATCCTGAAAACTCGTTTGGCAGAAATTACTGGGGTTCGCCAGATTATCCAATGTCAGATTTGTTCGTTAGATGGACACGAGCGTTATATGACTGCTCAGGTTACTTTAGTCGCGGTCGATCGCCAACGGGGTAAGGTACTAAGAAAGTTACCATCAATGCTTGTGGATGCTCTGATGAAGTTGTCTTAGGTTCGGGCAGGGGATGGCGATCGCTCTAGGTCATCCCTCTTCTGTCACTTTTGGACATTCATTAGAATTATTGTTGGAGGCAATGGGCACTCTAGCAATGGGCTAAAACGTTTTTTTTGTTTCCTAACCTACACAGCTCATTTATGCAGAAATTCCTAGGTTAATCGTGCTTTCTAGCGATCGCCCTTTGGCTATAATTAGAGCAAAATGCTCAAAGGGAGTCTAGATCGTGAAAACTCGTATCATTTCCAGTCTGTTAATGGGTTTAACGGCATTTTTAGGAGGGGTGGGAATTTCCCAAGCAGCTTGGGCAGAACATCGCCGAAATTTTCATGAACTGATCGATTTAAATCCCGCGTTATATCGTCAGATTTGCAGTCAAATTCAATCGAATTCTAACAATTGTAATAATACTTATCGGTTAGGGATCCCCATGTATTTGGTGACGGGGAATTTAGGAGAAATTTCTTATGTGACGATTCTGAATAAACAACTGTATACTTGGGATTGGGTGAATGGCAATTGGATTCCTGAGAGGGATATGCCGGTAGGAACTTATCAGTTTGTGTTATTACTGAGAGAAGCACAGGAAGAGTCCCCATAAGGGGTGTGCCTAGAACTTTTTTATTTGAGTGAAGGATGAGGATGATGAAGCGATCGCACCAACGATGGGGTTTAAGATGTGTCTTAGCTCTGCTCAGTGGTTGGTGTACCCTAGGACAACCTGCCCATGGAGCCGATCGCATTAATCTTCGTTTAGGATTATGGCAGACTCAAATTGCGATCGCCGATTTAGAAGATTTTAGCGAAACCGGAAACCTATCTCCGGCATTGCATCCCTATCGCTCAGTTCTCACCCCTAGGGTGCAACAGCTCATCGACTATCGGTTTCCCATTGATACCCAACTGGGCGATCGCATCCTCAGAAATATTCTCCATTCTCCCCTGAGTCTGGAAATTTACCAAAGTATCGTTCCCATTTTGCCCAATAGTCGGCTGGACTATCTAGAGCAAGCCGTAACCACCACACTGCAAGAAAACCATTTCAGTGTTCTCTCGATTCTCAAAGCCTATCCCGGTCAAGAAATTACCATCAATGTTTCTGCGGCGCTCTCTTTTGCCCTTCAGTTTAACCATGATTATTGGCAAAGTCGCCTTCTAGAACCCTTACTGGTGCGCGATCTTTTGGTGAATGAGTCCTCAGCCCCTCTAACTGGGGAAGTCGATCCGACCCAACGAACCTACGATCGGGTAGAAAAAACATCATTAATTCTCCAAGACCGGGATAGGGAGCGCATCATTCCGGTCGATCTGTATACCGTCCGGAGATCGCCAACCCCTGGGCCTCTAGTCGTCATGTCCCACGGATTTGGCTCTGATCGCAATTACCTGTCGGGTTTAGCCTATCATTTAGCGTCCCATGGATTAACCGTGGCGGCGATCGAGCATCCCGGAAGCAATCTCCGATGGTTAATCAAGGGGTCAAAATTTAGCCAGTTAACCACGTTGGTTCCTCCAGAGGAATTTATTGACCGCCCCTTAGATATTCACTTTTTGCTGGATTACCTAGGTAAGGTCAATGATCAACCAGGTCCATTGAAGGGCAAATTTAACACCGATCAGGTCACTTTAGTGGGTCATTCTTTGGGGGGATATACCGCTTTCGTATTAGCGGGTGCAGAGCTAGATTTAGCCAGTGTACGCCGTTTTTGCCGCGATCGCCTTCCCTTAGGTCGTTCTCCAGCCGACTGGTTACAATGTGCAGCCGCCGATCTCACCGTTACTCCCCAGTCTCTCAAGGATGACCGGATTGTGCAAGTGATTGCCATTAGTCCCGTCATTGGGCGTTTATTTGGCGAAACGGGAATCAGTGCCGTCAAAATCCCCACCTTAATCTTAACCAATACCAATGATGTGGTTGCCCCAGCCCTCGAACATCAAATCCGCCCCTTTAACCGCTTAACCGCGCCCAAATATCTGCTCACAGCCATTGGCACACCCCATTTAAGTATTGGTAATCTCAGAGATTCGAGTCCTGTAGGTTCCCCCTTTGAGCCTTTGCAACAATTAGTCAATGGGGTTTCTCTGGCATTTATTAAACAATTAACCCCGGAAAAAGAACGCTATGAAATTTTCCTCAGTTCTGCTTACGCCCAATCTTTTTCCACGCCTAAAATTCCCCTGCGCTTAAATCAATCTCTTCCAGGGAATTTATGGGAGCGAATAGAAGTCGGTCGTCTGCTACAACGCTTTGCCCTAGGAGAAAAGTAAAAACAGTTTTTCCCTATTCCCCATCTCCTATTCCGTCGCATAAGCGACGCTCTTCTTCAGTCAAAGGAGCATGAGGATTAGATAAATAGGGGCGAATTCTCTGGCAAGTTTTCTGCATTAAAGAGTCAAAGTCCACATCCCACACCTTGATAGTTCCGTCATCATATCAAGTCCGAGGAATCAGCTAAAATAAAAAGGCACAGCATCAAACCTAGTCATGCCAAGACGAATTCAGATAGTTGCACACCATAGCATAGAGGAACTCTTCCAAGCTTATCAGGAAGCCAAAGAAGCTTGGAAGA